>CBDTZA010000232.1:0-4155 GCA_965364785.1 uncultured Roseovarius sp.
GGCGAACCTGCCGATGAAATCATCGCACAGGTTCAGGCCGATGCGACGATCGGCGTTCTGGTGCTGGGCGCCGCCACCGGCAAAAAGGGCCCCGGCCCGCTGGTGACGCAGCTGACCAAAACCGCGGGCTCTTTGCCTATTCCGATCACCATCGTGCCGGGCGATCTGTCGAAAGAACGGCTAGAAGCGATCACATGAGGCGAACAGTTTAGAATCGTTCCAAACCTTGACTTGGACCGCCTGCGCGCGCATATCAGGTATACACACGAAAGGTGCCGCCATGTTCATCCAGACCGAATCCACGCCGAATCCCGCCACGCTCAAGTTTCTGCCCGGTCAGACCGTGCTTGAAACCGGGACCGCCGATTTTCCCACCTCTGAAGGGGCCGAGAAATCGCCGTTGGCCGAGCGTATCTTCAAGGTACAGGGCGTGTCCGGCGTGTTCTTTGGCAATGATTTCGTGACCGTCACCAAGGCCGAGGCCAGTGAATGGGACCATATCAAGCCCGCGATTCTGGGCGCGATCATGGAACATTACCAATCAGGCCAATCGGTCATGTCGGGCGATGCGACAACCGCCTCGGGTCATGCCGAACACAGCGGTGAAGATTCCGAGATCGTCAGCCAGATCAAAGAGCTTCTGGATACCCGCGTGCGCCCCGCCGTGGCCCAGGATGGCGGCGATATCACCTTTCACGGATTTGATCGCGGCGTTGTCTATCTGCATATGCAGGGGGCCTGCGCTGGTTGCCCGTCCTCGACGATCACCCTGAAAATGGGCATCGAGAACCTGTTGCGCCATTACATCCCCGAAGTGACCGAGGTCCGGCCCGTTGGTGTCTGACACGCTGGTGCTGGGATTTGACACATCGGCCGCGCATTGCGCGGCCGCTTTGTTGTTGGGTGACACGGTTCTGGCCTTTCGGAGTGAGGAGATGGGCCGTGGTCAGGCCGAGCGCCTGATGCCGCTTTTGCAAGAGATTCTCACTGAGGGTGGCGCGACGTGGCGCGATCTTGCGCGCATCGGTGTCGGCATTGGCCCCGGCAATTTCACCGGCATCCGCATTTCAGTGTCCGCCGCGCGCGGTCTGGCTCTGGCGCTTGATATTCCAGCCGTCGGGATTAGCACGTTTGATGTGATCGACCATTTGGGCGGCCCGGCATGCCTTGCAACGGTGCCTGCGCCGCGCGATCAGGCCTATATCCGCGCCCCCGGCGGTGCGCCAAGCCTTGTCCCCCTCTCAGAGGCAGAGGCCAGCGGTCTTGTGCCCGCCCTGCCGCCCAAGCCCGACCTTCTGGCGCAAACCATCGCCCGGCTGGCGGCAGCGGCACCCAAAGATGGCCCATCCCCCGCGCCACTATACATCCGCCCCGCCGATGCCGCGCCTGCGCGTGATCTGCCGCCGGTTATTCTTGCTGATGACGCCTGAGGAGCTGGCCCAGACCCATGCCCGCGCTTTTGCCGGGCAATCGCGCGGCTGGTCGGCGCAAGAGATGGCGGACCTCCTGCAAAGCTCGCTGGTTTTTGCCGTCGGCGATGTCCGTGCCTTTGCCCTTGGCCGGGCCATTGCGGATGAGGCCGAGCTTTTGACCCTGGCCACCGATCCGGGTCATCGTCGCAAGGGCCTTGCGCGCGCTTGTCTTGCGGCGTTCGAGGCGACAGCGCAGGCCCGTGGCGCGCGCACCGCCTTTCTTGAGGTCGCGGCAGACAATACCGGCGCACTCGCGCTTTACCACGCTGCGGGCTATGCGCAGCGCGCTCTCAGAAAAGGGTATTACACTCGCCCGGATGCCGCACCGGTTAATGCGCTTATCCTGCAAAAATCAATTGTCTGACCGTTCTGGCCCTAAAATGCCCGGAAAGTAAGTCCAGTTTCAGAAAATCATCAGGCCTGCGCACCCTGCACATAAAGCCCCCCTTGCAATGCAAAGCGACATGGGGCTAGGAATTGCCATGCAAATCTACCTCCCCATAGCCGAGGTTTCGGTGAATGCCTTCCTGCTTTTGGGGCTGGGCGGCATCGTGGGCATCCTGTCGGGCATGTTCGGGGTTGGCGGAGGGTTCCTGATCACGCCCCTTCTGTTCTTTATCGGCATCCCCCCCGCCGTGGCTGTGGCCACCGGCACCAATCAGATTGTTGCATCGTCCTTTTCCGCCGTGCTGGCGCATTTGCGGCGCAAAACTGTTGACCTTAGGATGGGGACGGTCCTGTTGATTGGCGGCCTGATTGGCGCTGGCTTTGGCGTGTTCATATTCAATTACCTCAAATCGATGGGTCAGGTCGATCTGCTGGTCAAGCTGTGTTATGTGCTGTTTCTGGGTGTAATCGGCGCGATGATGTTTGTCGAAAGCGTGAACGCGATCCGCAACACCCGCAAGGGCAAGGCCCCCAAACGCAAAAAGCACAACTGGGTGCATGCCCTGCCCTTCAAGATGCGTTTTCGGACATCGGGGCTTTATCTCAGTGTCATTCCACCCCTTGTCGTCGGGTTGGCGGTGGGTGTTCTGGCCGCAATCATGGGGGTTGGCGGCGGGTTCATCATGGTGCCCGCGATGATCTATGTTCTGGGAATGCCAACCAAAGTGGTCATTGGCACATCGCTGTTTCAGATCATCTTTGTGACTGCGTTTTCGACAATGTTGCACGCCACGACGAACTATACCGTGGATATTCCTCTGGCGCTCTTGCTGCTGATTGGCGGTGTCATCGGTGCGCAGTTTGGCACGATAATCGGGCTCAAGCTGAAGGCCGAACAGCTGCGCATCTTGCTGGCAATCATGGTGTTGGCGGTCTGCTCGAAACTCGCACTTGATCTGCTTCTGATGCCGTCGGAGCTTTATTCGCTTGGCACCGATGGATGAAACTGATGCTCCGCCATATCCTTGCCTTTGTCCTTTTGGCCCTGCCGGCGCAGGCCGAAGAGGTCGTGCTTGGCCTCTCAAGCGACAAGGTTGCGATCACGGCGACGTTTGAAGGCTCGGATATCCTGATCTTTGGCGCGGTCAAACGCGAGACACCCATTCCCGACGCCCCGCTTGACGTGATCATCACTGTCGCCGGGCCGTCGGTTCCGGTGAGCGTGCGCCGCAAGGACCGGCGCTTTGGGATCTGGGTCAATACCGAGATGGTAGAGCTTGACGCCGCGCCCAGCTTTTATGCCGTGGCCACCACCGGCCCGCTTGACAAGGTCCTAACCAATACCGAAGACCTGCGCCACCGGGTGTCGATCGGGCGCGCGATCCGCTCGGTCGGGGCGGCCACCATGGCCGAAGACGCGGAAGACTTCACCGATGCCCTGATCCGCATCCGGCGCGACAAGGACGCCTATCAAATGCGCGAAGGCGCGGTGGCAATTGATGAGCAGACCCTGTTTCGAACCTCTATCAGCCTGCCGGCGAACCTGACCGAAGGCATCTATCAGACGCGCATTTTCCTGACCCGTGAGGGCCGGGTTGTGTCGCAGTTCAACACCTCGATTGACGTGCGCAAGGTGGGTCTTGAGCGCTGGCTTTTCACACTGTCGCGCGAACAGCCGATGCTTTATGGGCTCCTGTCGCTGGTCATCGCCATCGCCGCAGGCTGGATGGCCTCGGCCGCATTCCAGGCGCTAAGGCGCGGATAAGTTTCTGCCCCGGTGTCGGCTTTGGGCCCAAAATGACAGGCTTTTGCACAGTGGCCAATGGCCGGTTTAGAGGATATCCCAGTGCAACCTTTCAATTGCAGCCTTATAAATGACGTGCCGCTTCAACGCGGTGTAGATCGCCCTGTTTATGCATCTCGTGTCGCTTGATAGCTTCGTGTAAATCCCGTTTTCGGACGCCATCTGCTTTTTCACGCGAATGCTTGTGAGACTTGATTGCCCTTCGAGCAGCCTGCACTGTCAGACAATCGCGGACAGGAGGGCCATTCAAGCCGTCCTCACCGGTTTCGGGAGGGCCAAAAATCCGGATCACTTCCTGCCGTTCAAACTTGTTCAGACCGTTCACCACCATTGGCCCAAGCAAGAGGGATTCCGTCGCGCACCCATTGGCAAAAACCACCTCGTGGCATGCACAGGCGAAATGCACCCAGGTGATCGACGTCTCGCCCTGCATTCTGTGAATGCGCGGCAGGCCGGTCAGTGATTTGGCGGGGGCAAAGCCTTCGTTCGTGA
>CBDTZA010000233.1:0-4120 GCA_965364785.1 uncultured Roseovarius sp.
GGCGACTACCGCGAGTGGGATGAGATCGAAGCCTGGGCGAGCGAGGATCGCCTGCGTCTGGTCCGTCGCGCGATGGAGCCGGGCGATACCCTCTGCGCCAAGCTGTTTTATGCCGCCAATGAGGACCCGACCGAGGATGCCCGCACCGCCGCCATCGCCAATGCCGATGGTGCCCTGGTAAATATCGTGGATAATCTGAGCGATAGCCAGTTCATCACCCCCGCCATCGTGGATCGTGATCCGGTCACGGTGGCGATTGGCACCGAAGGCGCCGCGCCGGTTCTGGCCCGCGCCATCAAGGCCGATCTGGAAGAGCGTCTGCCCGCCACCCTTGGCACGCTGGCGCGCCTTGGCAAGGCCTTTCGCCGCGCGGTGGACATCCTTCCCATCGGTCGTCGTCGTCGTGGTTTCTGGGCTGATTACTATTTCACCGTCGGCCCCCGCACGTTTGAGAGTGGTGGCGAGGGTGAGATTAATAACGCCCTGCAAGACCTTCTGATTAAACACCAAAGCAACCATGACTGCGAAGGCCACGTGGCCTTTGTCGGGGCCGGTCCGGGCGATCCGGACCTGCTTACCCTAAAGGCGCGCAAGGCGCTTGATACGGCCGATGTGGTGATCCATGACCGGCTTGTTACCCCCGAAATCCTTGAATTGGCCCGCCGTGAGGCGATCCTGATTGATGCGGGCAAAGAGGGCTTCGGCCCCTCGATGAGCCAGGACGCGATCAACGCGCTGATCGTGACCCATGCCCGCACCGGCGCGCAGGTAGTGCGCCTCAAGGGCGGTGATCCTACCATCTTTGGCCGCCTTGACGAGGAAATTGATGCCGTGACCAAGGCCGGAATTACGTGGCATGTGGTGCCGGGCATCACCGCCGCCTCGGCCAGTGTTGCCGCCATCGGTCAAAGCCTTACGAAACGCGGGCGCAATGCCTCGGCGCGCCTGTTGACGGGGCATGACATGAAGGGTTTTGCCGATCATGACTGGCGCGCATTGGCGCGGCCCGGCGAAGTGGCCGCGATCTATATGGGCAAGAAATCGGCGCGTTTCATTCAGGGTCGCCTGATCATGCAGGGCGCTGATCGCGCCACGCCGATCACCGTCATCGAGAACGCCAGCCGCCCTGATCAGCGCATCCTTGCGACCACGCTTGAGGCTCTGCCCTCGGCCCTCAAAGAGGCCAATATCACCGGCCCCGCCCTTATGTTTTACGGCATCAGCCCGCGCGCGGCACAGGTCGATTTTACCCAGATTCAGCAACAGGAGCTTGCCTGACATGTCCCGCTACTTCACCCCCAAAGTCATCACCGCCAACGCCCTGATCGAGGGCGATGTGGTCTATTTCACCGCCGATGATTGCTGGACCCGCCACCTCTGCGAGGCCGAAGTTCTCACCGATGAGGCCGATGCCGATCTGCGGCTGTTGCAGGCTCAGGCCCAACGGCATCTGACGGTTGGCGTCTATCTCGCCGATGTAGAACCGGGCACGAACGGCCCCGAGCCGACGCATTTCCGCGAGGATTTCCGCCGCAAGGGGCCCTCGAACCTTTTTCATGGCAAGCAGGCCGATAGCCTGCCGCGCGTTTAAGCCCAGCTTAGGAGACAAAAATGTACCATTACAATGACTTCGACGCCGCTTTTGTTGCGACACGCAACCGCCAGTTTCGCGCTCAGGTCGAGCGTCGCATTGATGGAAGCCTGACCGAAGATGAATTCAAGCCGCTGCGCCTGATGAACGGCCTCTATCTGCAACTGCACGCCTATATGCTGCGCGTGGCGATCCCCTATGGCTCGCTCAACGCGGCAAAACTGCGTCAGCTGGCCTATCTGGCCGAGCGGTTTGACAAGGGCTATGGCCATTTCACCACCCGCACCAATATCCAATATAACTGGCCAAGCCTTAGCGATGTGCCGGATATGCTTGATGCCTTGGCCGAGGTTGACATGCACGCGATCCAGACCAGCGGCAACACCATCCGCAACGTCACCTCGGATCATTTTGCCGGCGCTGCCGCAGATGAGATCGAAGACCCCCGCCCGGTGGCCGAGTTGATCCGCCAATGGTCGACCGACCACCCCGAGTTTCAGTTCCTGCCGCGCAAGTTCAAGATTGCCGTGATCGCAAGCGACACCGACCGCGCCGTGATGAAAAGCCACGATGTCGGCCTGCGCATTATCGAACGTGACGGCGCGCGCGGCTTCGAGGTTTGGATTGGGGGCGGAATGGGGCGCACGCCGATGGTGGCCAAGCGGTTGCGTGACTTCCTGCCGCGTGCCGACCTTCTGCCCTATCTTGAGGCGATCCTTGCCACGTACAACCGGATCGGGCGGCGCGACAACAAATACAAGGCGCGCGTCAAGATCACGGTTCATGAAAACGGACTGGATGAAATCCGCGCGCAGGTCGAGGATGAATTCCCCCGTCGCCGCGCCGTCTTTGGCGGGGTGGATCAGGCCCTGCTCGCCGATATAACCGCCGCCTTTGCCGCGCCTGCGTTCAAAACCACCGATCCCGCGCCCTATATCGCCGCCCGCGACGCCAATCCGGTGTTTCGCGCCTGGAGCGACACCAATGTCACCGCCCACCGCGCGCCGGGCTATGGCATCGTCACCATTAGCCTCAAGGCCCACGGCGCGACGCCCGGCGATGCCAGCGGTGATCAGATGCGCCTTGTGGCCGACCTGGCGGAAAAATACGGCCATGACGATATTCGCGTCACTCACGCCCAGAACCTTGTTTTACCGCATGTGCCGCTGGTCGATATTCCGGCGGTTCACGCCGCGCTCAAGACCATGGGTCTCGCGACCGGCAATATTGGCCTCGCCTCGGATATCATCGCCTGCCCCGGTATGGATTATTGCGCGCTTGCAACCGCCCGCTCGATCCCTGTGGCGCAGGGCATTGCCACGCGGCTTGAAGAGCTGAAGATCGAGCATGAGGTCGGTCATCTCCAGATCAAGATTTCGGGCTGCATCAATGCCTGCGGGCATCACCATGTGGGTCATATCGGCATTCTTGGCCTTGATCGCGCAGGGGTGGAAAACTATCAGATCACCCTTGGTGGCGACCCGTCCGAGACCACAGCCATCGGCCATCGCACCGGCCCCGGTTTTGCCTATAACGAGATCGTGCCCGCGATCGAGCGCCTGATCTTTGCCTATCTTGGCCTGCGTCAGGGCGAGGAAGAGACCTTTCTTGAGGCGTTCAACCGCGTCGGCATGGCCCCGTTCAAGGCCGCGCTTTATGATGCCGAGGCTCGGGCCTATGCCGCAGAGTGACCTTGCAGACCGGGTGAGCGCCCTCAATCGCCGATACCGCCACCATTCGGCGGTCTCGGTGATTGATCACGCACTGCGCGACCCTGAGGCCGGGCAGCTGGCGCTTGTGTCAAGCTTTGGCGCGGAATCGGTGGTTCTGTTGCATATGGTGTCGATCACCCGGCGCGACACGCCGGTGATCTTCATCGACACAAGGATGCTGTTCACCGAAACGCTTGTCTATCAGCAAGAGCTGGCAGAGCGGCTAAATCTGCGCGATCTGCGCATCATCCGCGCCGCGTCGGCCGACAGTGTGGCACAGGACCCCGACGATACGCTGCATCAGCACGACACCGATGCCTGCTGTGGCCTGCGCAAAACCCTGCCTTTGCAACGCGCGCTGACAGGGTTTGACGGCTGGATCACCGGGCGCAAACGCTATCAATCCGGCACCCGTGCCGCGCTTGAGTTCTTTGAGGTCGAAGACGACACAGGGCGGATCAAGGTCAATCCGCTGGCCCATTGGACGCCCGAGGATATGCAGACCTATATGGATGAGAACCGCCTGCCCCGGCATCCGCTGGTGGCCAGGGGCTATCCGTCAATCGGTTGTATACCCTGCACCACGCCGGTGGCACCCGGTGAAGAACCGCGATCGGGCCGCTGGCGCGATCAGAGCAAAACCGAATGTGGCATTCATTTTGTAAATGGCAAAATGGTGCGAAAAGGAGTGAGCGCATGACCGTCATCGTCAGTGACACGGGCTTTGGCCCCGAAGATTTTACCCCCCCCATCACGCCGCTCGCCGAGGCGGGCACAGGCGCCACTGCGCTTGATTTGGCCGTCGACACCGACCCCG
>CBDTZA010000234.1:0-4120 GCA_965364785.1 uncultured Roseovarius sp.
GCTTCTGGCACAGGCCATCGCCGCCCAGGCGCGCCCCGACAGCTTTGCTGATCTGGCCGAAAAGATCAGCCCCGCCGTGGTGAACATCACCACCTCAACCACGATTGCACAGGACATTGGCCCCGGGCCAATCGTGCCCGACGGCTCGCCCTTTGAGGATTTCTTTCGCCAGTTCCGCGAGCGCCAGGGCGAGGGTGAACAACGACCGCGCCGCTCTTCGGCGCTTGGCTCTGGCTTTGTGATCTCCGAGGACGGGTATGTTGTGACCAACAACCACGTCATCGAGAGCGCTGATGAGATCATCATCGAATTTTTCTCGGGCGAAGAACTGCCCGCAGTGGTGATCGGCACCGACCCCAAAACCGATATTGCCCTGCTGAAAGTGCAGACCGACAAGTCGCTTCCCTTCGTGAGCTTTGGTGACAGCGACACCGCCCGCGTGGGCGAATGGGTGCTGGCCATGGGCAACCCGCTTGGTCAGGGCTTTTCGCTCTCGGCGGGGATTGTTTCGGCCCGCAACCGCGCGCTGTCGGGCACCTATGACGATTATATCCAGACTGACGCCGCCATTAACCGCGGTAACTCTGGTGGCCCACTGTTCAACCTCGACGGCGAGGTTGTCGGCGTCAACACCGCAATCCTGAGCCCCACAGGCGGCTCGATCGGGATCGGCTTTTCGATGGCGTCGAACGTCGTCAAGCGCGTGGTCGATCAGTTGCAGGAATTTGGCGAAACCCGTCGCGGCTGGCTTGGGGTACGTATTCAGGATGTGACCCCGGATGTGGCCGAGGCAATCGGGCTTGAAAAAGCCGCCGGTGCGCTTGTGACCGACGTTCCCGAAGGACCCGCCGCCGAGGCTGGCATGCTGTCGGGTGACGTGATTACGTCGTTTGATGGCAAAGAGGTCGCGGATACCCGCGGGCTGGTGCGTCAGGTGGGGAACACGCAGGTGGGCAAAACCGTTCGTGTGATCGTGTTCCGCGAAGGTAAAACCCAGACCCTGAAGATCACCCTTGGCCGACGCGAAGAAGCCGAAGGCGCGATTCCCGTGGTCCAGTCGGGCCCCGACCAAAGCGAAGCGCCGGTCGAGAAATCCATGCTTGGCCTCACCTTCAGCCCGCTGAATGACGAGTTGCGCAGCACCCTGGACCTTGACGCCAACGCCACCGGCCTTGTGGTGATCGATGTCGATGAGTTGTCGGACGCCTATGAAAAAGGCATGCGCGCGGGCGATCTAATCACCGAAGCGGGCCAGCAAAAGCTGACCTCGATCAGTGATCTTGATGAGCGTATCGCAGAGGCGAAAGAGGCCGGGCGCAAATCGCTTTTGCTGCTTGTGCGTCGCGCCGGCGAGCCGCGCTTTGTGGCGCTGCCGCTGGAAGAGAGCAATTAAGCCTCACGACCTGAGCCAGACAAAAGGGCGCTCGTTTTGAGCGCCCTTTTTCATGTCCTCTACATTTTCTTCTGCGAAGAAAATGATCCTGCCTCACAGTCCGGGATAGTCTATCAACGCAGTATCTTTACGCAGGTAAAGCGGGTGCTTGGCCGACCCGTCCTTGTTTAGCCCCAGGCATTTCAACGGCCGCCCACTGTCCGTGATCGCGCGCAACGCGTCCCGCACCACCGGTTGATAGCGGGCATGCAGCTTGCCATAGGCCAGCACGACAAATTCGGCCTCTTGCGCCATGCCAACCAGCGCCGGAATATTCTGCGCGCTACACGCTTCGACCGGATCACGCGGAAGATCCTTGGGCGATGTCGCCCGCCAATCCAGCACATTCCCCTTGAGATAGCGGGTAAACCCCCAGTCGCGGGCAAAGCTTAGTTCGCGGTGACAGGTCGGGTCGGACACCTCGGCGCTGGCCACCGACGGGTTCATCCCCACGAACAGAACCGTGCGTGGCACAGCCCCCTCGGGCGTCCAGTCGCGCGACAACATCTGTCGATATCGCCCGCACTCCGAATAGGCCGCCCCACCAATCACCCCGTCCGGCAGCCGCAGCCTTACCTTGCCACCCGGATCGTGCAGGTGGTCAGGGGCCGCCCCGCCGCTCATAGGTTAAAGACCCGGCTGGGATGCAATTCGCCGGCCTTGAACCGACCCACCGCCACCGCATGCCCGTCAAAGGCGGCCCAGCATTCATCGCCATATTCAACATCCTGCGCAATCACCATGCCAGGATTGCCATTGCGCAACCGCGCCGCGCCTTCTGCCGTGGCCGTGACCATCGGCAGATCGGTCAACCCCTCTTCTAGCGGGCGCAGATAGGCATCAAGGTCGGGGCTATGAGCCATCTCTTCGATCTGCGCGATGCTCAACCCATCCTTTGCCTCAAACGGCCCCGACCAGACCCGCCGCAGCCAGGCCACATGCCCGTAACAGCCCAAAGCCTGCCCCAGATCGCGCGCAATGCTGCGCACATAGCCGCCCTTGCCGCAGACCATCTCAAGCAGCACGTGATCGGCGTCAGGGCGCCCCGTCA
The DNA here is from genome assembly GCA_965364785.1 of uncultured Roseovarius sp. Classification (GTDB taxonomy): domain Bacteria; phylum Pseudomonadota; class Alphaproteobacteria; order Rhodobacterales; family Rhodobacteraceae; genus Roseovarius. The sequence goes on from CBDTZA010000234.1 coordinate 2,484, forward strand.
TGACAAGCTCGTCCACCCAAAGGGGGCGCGCCTCGACCTCAAACTCTTCGCCATCACGCGCCAGCTTGTAAGCACGCTGACCGTCGATCTTGACGGCGGAATATTTTGGCGGCACCTGCATGACATCACCGACAAAGGCACCAAGCGCCGCTTTGATCGCCGCGTCATCCGGGCGCAGATCGTTCTCTGCGACCACCTCGCCTTCGGTATCGTCGGTATTCGTGGCCTGGCCAAGACGCACGCAAAACTCATAGGCCTTCAGCGCGTCGGTGATATAGGGCACGGTCTTGGTGGCCTCACCCAGGGCAATGGCCAAAACGCCTGTCGCCTCGGGATCAAGCGTGCCTGCATGCCCGGCCTTTTTGGCTTGAAGCGCCCATTTCACCTTGTTGACAACACTGGTCGAGGTCATGCCCGCAGGCTTGTCCACCACCAGCCAGCCCGAAATGTCGCGTCCTTTGCGTTTGCGTGCCATGTTCGGCCCTTTTTCATGCGTCTGAGGCGACAGGCCCTAGTAGACCCGTGCGCCCGCGTCAATCATTGCGCCGCGCGCGGGGCCGCAACGCCCACCATCGGGCCCATCGGAAGGCCAAGATCGAAACGCTCAAGCCCCGGCGCATAAAGCCGCGACACCTTGCCATCGAAATACAGCGCCTGCGGCAGCTTCAGGTGATCGCGAAAGAACGACCCAAATGTGTGGAAATTGACCGGATTGTCGGAAATCACGAACCACGCCTTGCGCCCATCCGCCGAGGTGCCCACCCCGTTGCGGATATAGCGGCTGTCGCTGTCTTGCAAAAACCTCGGATGAAGCGCGCCGTCAATCACTAGCATCGGCCCCGATTGGCTGGCGTCGCGGCACTGTGGCGCGTCCCGCTCAAAGCGCAGGGTCTCGATCACGTCAGCGCGCCCATCTTGGATGCAAAAGACGCCATTGGGCAGCAACCCGAAATTACCCGGCCCGGCGCGCGTCACCAGACGGGCCATCCTTTGAGCACCCTCGACATAAAGGCCGACAGGTCGGCGATCCGCGTGATACATGCCCGCATTCATGCCAAAGGCAAGCGCGCGGCCCTCGGCCTCTAATTGTCTGTCAATATTGGCAAAGCTGCCAAGTGGCTTGCCGGTTTCGGGATCATTCAGAAAAAGCCTGAGATCGTCCTCAGACAGATCCACCGCGCACACGGTATAGCTCTGCCCGGCGTAGCGCTCGGCGCCGCATGTCGCCGCAAATCCGGGCTCGCCACTGACCAGCAAGGCAAGGGCCCAAAGAAGGCCCTTAATCCTCGACATCCCGGCGTACTTTCTCTTGCGCAAACAGGCGGCGGGTCTCGTCCATCTGATCAAAGGTCTCATCCAGCCGAAACCGCAGATCAGGCGCATATTTCAGCTCAAGCCGCTTGCCGATCAAGCGACGCAGCTCGCCCTTGTTGCGCGCCAAAATCGCGATAAGATCTTTTTGTCCCTCGCCGCCCAAGGGCATGACATAAGCGGTCGCGATCTTGAGATCGGAAGAGGTGCGCACCTCGCCCACCGTTACCGAAATCCGGTTCAGATCAGGGTCATGAATTTCTGCGCGCGCAAGCACCTCCGACAGGGTCCGTCGAATAAGCTCGCCCACTCGAAGCTGCCGTTGC
>CBDTZA010000235.1:0-4119 GCA_965364785.1 uncultured Roseovarius sp.
CCGTCTGGCTTCCCGAAGTGCATCGCTGCGCCGCCGGTGAAGGGGGTTCTACGGTTAGTACGGGAAACCCGCAACCCCTTTTTTGGGTTCTTGTCATATTTTTTTCCAAAACTGGAATTTTATTGAGAAATGAGGATGTTAGGTCATTTTCGCCATGAAATTTCCGGCCTTTGCGCAATATTATTAGCCCGATCTTGGCGCCCCTACCCCACATCTTGCGTTATCCACAGACTTACCCCCAAGGGGTGTAGGACGTCTGTACAAACCAATAGTGATTTAGGGCGACTCGGAGGGCCTTGAGGCCGGTGAATGGCAGTGATCCGACGGATTGGCCGAGTCGGGACCAGGCAAAAATCCGGCTGATCCGGTGAATTTGCGATTCTCACACTGCCCCAACCGGGGCAATCCTGCCTTAAGCTGCTTGTTTTTTGCGCGCAGGACGCACCCGCAGCGCCAGCAGACCCAGAATCACGGCCAGATACACCAGCGGTTCAATCTGAAAGCCTTTTACCAGCCATATAAAGTGAATTGCCCCCAGAATTGCCGCCACATATGTCAGCTTGTGCAGCTGCCGCCATTTTGGCCCCAGCTTGCGCACTGACCAGTTATTGGACGTGGCAGCCAGCGGCACCAGCAACAGGAAGGCGGCAAAGCCGATGGTCACATAGGGGCGTTTGAGGATATCGGCCCAGATCTGCGCCGGGATCTGCACATCAAGCACCAGCCAGACCAGCAGATGCAGGCAGACATAGTAAAAGGTCAAAAGACCAAAGGCGCGCCGGAACTTTATAAGGTTTACCCCAAAGAGCCGGCGCATCGGTGTAATACAAAGCCCGGTGATCAAAAGCTGTAGGGCGATCTGGCCCAACTCATGTTCAAGCGCCTTGATCGGCTCGATCCCAAGCCCGCCGGTCAGGCCAAGATAGAACAACCAAAGCGAGGGGCCGACATAGACCAGATAGACGGCCCATGTCGGCACCCGGCGGGCAAAGCTGTTGATCCGGTCCACCAGCATCAGAAGAAGGTCTTGATATCCATCCCGGCATAGAGCGATGCCACGTCATCGCTATAGCCATTGAGCATCAGCGTCGGCTGGCGCTTGGAAAATAGCCCGCCGCCAATCGCCCGCTCTGTCGCCTGTGACCAGCGCGGGTGATCAACATCCGGATTCACATTACTATAAAAGCCATATTCGCGCGCATTGGCCTTGTTCCAGGATGTCGCCGGCTCGTCCTTGGTGGCGGTGATGCGCACCACCGATTTGATGGATTTAAAGCCATACTTCCACGGCACCACAAGACGAAGCGGCGCGCCGTTCTGATTGGGGATATCGCGGCCATAGATGCCGGTCGCCATAATGGTCAGCGGGTGCATCGCCTCATCCAGCCGCAGCCCCTCGACATAGGGCCAATCCAGAACCGGATAACGCACACCCGGCATTTCATCGGGGCGCAGGGCGGTCTCGAACGCGATATACTTGGCATCGGCCTGAACACCCGCCAAGGCGAGAAGATCGCCAAGCTCGAACCCGTTCCAGGGCACCACCATCGACCAGGCCTCGACACAGCGGAACCGATAGAGCCGCTCTTCGACTGTCATCTTGTCCATAATCTGATCAAAGCCATAGGCGCCGGGGCGATCGACAAGACCGTCGATCTCAACACTCCAGGGGGTGGTGGTGAGGGCATCGGCATAGCGGGCCGGATCGGCCTTGTCAGTGCCAAACTCATAATAGTTGTTATAGCCGGTGATCTCTTCCCAGCTATTGGGCGTAAGGACTTCAGCACGCGCAGGCAGGCCGAGACCCGCAAGCCCGATCCCGGCCGCCGCCCCCGCCATCAACTGGCGGCGATTAAGAAACGCCGCCTCGGGCGTCACGTCGCAATCGGACAGGGTGTTTTTCCAGCGATAGGCCATGCATCTCTCCTATTGGTTTGTACCTATATATAGAGGGATGTGGGCCTATCGCCAGAATTCAGAGTCTCAGCGCGATCACAAATCCGCGTCTGCGTTGTAACTTGGGCGGATTTCGTTGAACCGCACCGATGTGCCATCGGCCTGCACAAGCCGCACATGGCGCCGTCGCATCAGGCGCGGTTCGCCCACCCCCACGGAATGAGCAATCATCTCGACCTCTTTGATGACCGATTTGGCGTAATGGGCGACTTTCACATATTTATTCTCGACCACAAGACCGGCCTGAAGGCGTTTGTCATGGGTGGTGATACCCGTCGGACAGGTGTTGCGATTGCACTTGAGCGCCTGAATGCAGCCAAGGCTAAACATGAACCCACGCGCCGAGGCCACAAAATCGGCCCCCGCACAGATCGCCCAGGCGACATCGCCGGGATTGATAAGCTTGCCGCTGGCAATCATCCTGATCCGTTCTTTCAGGCCATAGCGGTCGCGCAGGTCCACCATCCGCGGCAAAGCATCCCTAATGGGCATTCCAACCAGATCCATCAACGGCATCGGCGCCGCCCCGGTGCCACCTTCTCCGCCATCAATGGCGATAAAATCGGGCGCACACTCCGGCCCGCGCTCATTGATCATCTGAAACAGCGGTTCCCAGGCTTCGGAGGACCCGATCACGGTTTTGAACCCGACCGGGCGCCCTGTTACCTTGCGGATATGACAGATCACATCAAGAAGTTCGCCGTAATCGTTGATATCGGCATGGCGGTTGGGCGAGATGCTATCCTCGCCAAGCTTGATCCCCCGGATTTCGGCAATTTCGGCACTGACCTTTTCACCGGGCAGGATACCGCCCTTGCCGGGCTTGGCGCCCTGGGCAAGCTTAAGCTCGAACATCTTGATATGCGGGTTTTCCGAAATCTTGCGCAGCTTTTCGTCACTCAGGTCGCCGTTTTCGTCGCGCACCCCGTATTTGGCGGTGCCGATCTGATAGACAAGATCACAGCCCCCGGTCAGGTGGAACGGCGACAGACCGCCCTCGCCGGTGTTCAGCCAGACCCCGACCTGTGCCGCGCCCCGGCTTAACGCCTCGACCGCCGGGCGCGAAATCGCGCCATAGCTCATGCCAGAGATATTGAAGATCGACTTGGCGCTATAGGGGATCGCCGCTGTCGGCCCGATCAGCATCGGGGCGGTGATGGCAAATTGATCATCCAGCGGCGGAAAGACGGCCGGAACGAAAATCGGCGTGCCCGGCACATCCAGGTTGCGGGTCGATCCAAAGGCGATGGTGTTGCCCTTGCCCTTGGTCGCGTGGCTGACCCAATCGCGTTGCGCGCGGTTGAACGGCATTTCCTCGCGGTCCATGGCGAAAAAGTACTGGCGAAAGAATTCGCCCAGCTTGGTGAACAGCCCGCGAAAGCGCCCGATCACCGGATAATTGCGCCGAATCGCATCGCCGGGCTGGGTCTTGTCCAGCACATAAAACAGCATCGCCATCAGGACGACCGCGCCCAGCATCAGAACAAACAAGAGTGCCAGAACCTGCAGGATCTGCGTCACATAAATCATCGAAGAACTCCAAGGTCATCGGCCCACATCACTTTGGGGCCGTCGCGGCGCAACCTGCGCCTTCCGCCGTGATCAAACAACCCGTTAAACCTCTGCCATGGGGTCGCGCGCGGCCCGAAAAGCCCGCCTGCGGGACATTGGCCCGCACCCCCCAGATGCGGCGGGAAAGCCGCCTGAATTGCCCGCCATCGCGCAGGAGATTTGGCGCCGTATCACAAAAACGTGACTGGAAGTTACAATTTCTGCTGGCTTAGTCGCGCCCGTCATTTCGTCAAATGGCATCGGCGAAAATCCCCGGTGAACCAATTCCGATTTGGCGCCGTATCACTGTTCATGATGCCCGACGAGGTATCGTGAAAACTGACGCTCAAACAGGAGATACTCTTATGTTTCGCAGAACTTACCTTGCCCTGACCGCCGCCGCTCTGATGGCAGGCCCCGCCTTTGCCGATGGGCACGGCAAAGACATCGTCGATATCGCCGCCGGTAATGAGGATTTCTCGACCCTGGTCGCCGCCGTACAAGCCGCCGGTCTGGTTGACACCCTCAAGAGCGAAGGCCCGTTCACCGTCTTTGCCCCGACCAATGCGGCCTTTGCGGCCCTGCCCGAGGGCACGGTTGAAACCCTGCTCA
>CBDTZA010000236.1:0-4115 GCA_965364785.1 uncultured Roseovarius sp.
GTGGCGGGCTGGCGGTTTTCCGGCATTGTCTCGTGGCCTGTGCTTTTGATAATCGGCGCGATGGCCGGCATCATTGGCGGGCTGACCGGGCTAACCGGGCCGGTGGTGATCCTGTTCTATCTGGCGGGCCAGTCGGCGGCGCAATCGGTGCGCGCCAACACGATCCTGTTTCTGGCGGCACTCGACGTGGTGATCGCCGTGAACCTCGTGTCGCGCGGATCACTGGATTGGACGACTGTCATTCTGGCGCTGACGCTGGCGGTGCCCTATTTCATCACCTCGCTGATCGGGCAGGCGCTGTTTGACCCGCGCCATCAGCGGCTTTACCGTTGGGCGGCCTATAGCGTGATCGCCTTGGCCGTGCTGAGCGGCCTGCCACTCTGGACATAAGGGAGCCTGACCATGCGCATGACCGAGATAAGCTTTGATGGCGCGACCCCGATTGACGGCTATGGCCCCGGCTTTTTCCGCGTCGCGGGACAGGTGATGGAGGGGGCAATCTGTGTCACCGTCACCGGCGCGCGGGGCTGGGGCGGCTACGCCGACACCGAAAGCCTGTTGGCGCTTGTCGGTGAAATTGACGTGCTGTTCATTGGCACCGGTGCCGACATGGCGCATATCCCGGCGCCCTTGCGCACCTTGCTTGAGAGTGCCGGTCTTGGCGTTGAAATCATGAGTTCGCCGACGGCCTGCCGCACCTATAATGTGCTGTTATCCGAAGGGCGGCGCGTGGCGGTGGCCCTGTTGCCGGTGTGAGCCATGGCATGGGCAAACCCCTGCGGATCACGCTTTTCGCGCCGGGCGCTTTGGGCTAAGCAGGGCGCATGGGCCTAACTGTTTGGGATCTCACAATCGCGCGTGGCGGCATCAGGGTGCTGGAGGGGCTTTCCTTTGCCCTCGCCAGTGGTCAGGCGCTTGTGCTGCGCGGGCCAAACGGGGTGGGCAAAACCACGCTTTTGCGCACCATTGCCGGGCTGCAACCGCCCGTTTCGGGCCGCGTTGACGTGCCTGCCGACAGCCTTGTTTATGCCGGGCATGCCGACGGTATCAAGGCCACACTGACGGTCAGGGAGAACCTTAGCTTTTGGGCACAAGCCTTTGGCAATACAGGCATATCACAAGCTATGGACGCGTTTCAATTGGCCCCGCTTGGTGATCGCCCTGCCGGCGCGCTCTCGGCCGGGCAAAAACGCCGCCTTGGATTGGCGCGCCTTTTGGTGACAGGGCGCGAGATCTGGGTGCTGGACGAGCCGACCGTGTCGCTTGACGTTGATGCCGTGGCGATGTTTGCCGCCGCCGTGCGCGCGCATCTGGCGGGCGGCGGGCTGGCCCTGATCGCCACGCATATTGATCTTGGCCTTGATGAGGCGCAGGTGCTTGATGTCGGCCCGTTCAAGGCCAAACCGCTTGAGCATGACGATTTCGACGGGGCATTCCTGTGATCGCGCTGCTGATCCGGGATTTCAGGCTTGCGATGCGCGCGGGCGGCGGCTTTGGCCTTGGGCTTGCGTTTTTCCTGATTGTCGTGGTGCTGGTGCCGTTTGGCGTCGGGCCGCAAAGCGCGCTTTTGTCGACCATCGCGCCGGGCATCCTGTGGCTTGGCGCGCTGCTCGCCTGTCTGTTGTCACTGGATCGGATATTCGCCCTCGACTGGGAGGATGGCAGCCTTGACCTTTTGGCGACATCGCCGCTACCGATGGAGGCGATTGTTACCATCAAGGCGCTGGCGCATTGGCTGACCACGGGCCTGCCCTTGGTACTGGCCGCGCCGGTCTTTGCGCTGCTGCTGAACATGCCGATTGAAGGGTATAAGCCGCTGATCCTGTCGCTGTTTCTGGGCACCCCGGCGCTTAGCGTGATTGGCACATTCGGGGCGGCGCTGACTGTGGGGCTGAAACGCGGCGGGCTTTTGCTAAGCCTGCTTGTGCTGCCGCTTTATGTGCCTACATTGATCTTTGGCGCAGAGATGGCGCGGCGCGGGGCCGAAGGGTTTGATACCACGACGCCGCTTTTGATGCTGGCCGGGATCACCTGCGGCACCATCGCGCTTTTGCCTTTTGCCTCGGCTGCAGTACTAAGGGTCAATCTGCGCTAAACATATGGGATTTGGGATGAACCTGAACGCACTCTGGGAATACGCGAACCCGAAGAAATTTATCCAGACCACCGACCGGGTTTTGCCCTGGGTGGCGGGGCTTGCGGCGTTGGCGCTTGTGCTTGGGCTGATCTGGGGGTTCTTCTTTACGCCTGAGGATTACCGGCAGGGGTCGACCGTCAAGATCATCTATCTGCATGTGCCAAGCGCGCTTATGGCGATCAACGCCTGGATGATGATGCTGGTGACCTCGCTGGTCTGGATCGTGCGGCGCCATCACGTGAGTGCTCTGGCGGCGCGCGCGGCGGCGCCGGTGGGCATGATCATGACCGTGATCGCGCTCATAACCGGCGCGATCTGGGGCCAGCCGATGTGGGGCACATGGTGGGCCTGGGACCCGCGATTGACCAGCTTTCTGATCCTGTTCCTGTTTTATCTTGGCTATATTGCCCTGTGGGAAGCCATCGAGAACGATGACACCGCTGCCGACCTCACAAGCATCCTGTGTCTTGTCGGCTCGGTCTTTGCGCTGCTCAGCCGCTATGCGGTGAATTTCTGGAATCAGGGCCTGCATCAGGGCGCCTCGCTTAGCCTTGATAAAGAGGAAAACGTGGCGGATGTGTTCTGGTATCCGCTTCTGGTCTGCATCGCGGGGTTTGTCTTGTTGTTCGTCGCGCTTGTCTTGCTGCGCACGCGCACGGAAATCCGCGCGCGACGCATGCGGGTGCTTTTGGCACGTGAAAGAATGGGGGCATGATGCCTGATCTTGGAAAATACGCCGAGTCGGTTTTGTCGTCTTATGCGGTTTCAATCGCCCTGATCGCGGGGCTGATCGTGTTCAGCGTGATGCGCGCGAACCGCGTCAAGAAACAGCTGCAAGAGATTGAAAATAAGGTGAAATCAAATGGCTAAATTCTCGCCGCTCATGCTGGCGCCGCTGGTGATCTTTGCGGGTTTTGTCGGGCTCGCCTTTATCGGGTTGCAACGCGACAACCCCGACGAGCTTCCCTCGGCGCTCAAGGGCAAACCTGCGCCCGCCGTTGAGATCACTGCGCTTGGCACAGGCCCGACGTTTGGCGACAGCGATCTGCGCGACGGCGAGGTCAAGCTGGTGAATTACTGGGCAAGCTGGTGCGCGCCTTGCCGGGTCGAGCACCCAAATCTTGAAACCCTCTCAGAGCAGGGTCTCACGATTTACGGGGTGAATTACAAGGATAAGCCCGCTAACGCCTTGGGATTTCTGGAAGAGCTGGGCAACCCCTATGCCGCTATGGGTGCGGATGAAAAGGGGCGCATGGCGCTCAATTGGGGCGTTTACGGCGTGCCTGAGACCTATGTGATTGATGGCGACGGCAATATCGTTCTGCGCTTTGCCGGACCGATCACCGCGAGGGTGATGCAAAGCACCATCCTGCCCGCGATTGAGGCGGCCCGCTAGGGGCGGCTCAGTCCTGAACCGATCCGCGCCTCGGTCACTCGCTGCAATGGGTGGTACTGATGGCGGCGGCGGGCAAGGGGCAGGCCGCAGTGGTGTTGGCCTCGCTATGGGCGCCATAGACGGCAAGAAAGGTCAAAAGACCCGCCTGAAGAAGAATGAAACCAGTCCGCATTGGATATTCCTTTCTGTTGGCTTGCTTCCAAGATTGGGGCCAATGGGTCGTTTTGAAAGGGTGTATGCCCTCACGTTCGTGTCATGCGCATGACAGTGGCGAAAAATGGCGCAGATACGCCAGAAGCGGCGCAGCTTTACGCAGAATGCAAAAAGGGCGACCCGGTCAGGGGCCGCCCTTTGGCGTTTATTGGGGTGGGGCGATCAGGTCGCCGATTTGGCCAGATTGCGCAGCACGTAATGCAGAACGCCGCCATGTTCGATATATTCGATCTCGATCGCGGTATCGATCCGGCACTTGATCGTGATCTCTTTAACCGTGCCATCGCCATAGGTGATGGTGCAGGGCACCTCTTGCAGCGGTTTGATCGTGTCGAGACCCGAAATCGAGACCGTCTCGTCGCCTTTGAG
>CBDTZA010000237.1:0-4105 GCA_965364785.1 uncultured Roseovarius sp.
AATGCGCCGGGGCGACAGTGCCTATTATGACGCGACCATGGGCCATAACGTGGTGTCGATAAGCACAGAGGATGCCATGATCTTGTGGGTCACATCGCTGTCTTGAACGCAACAAAATGCCCTATCGCAGCTTTGCTGAGGTCCGTGCTGGCGAAACTGGTCAACGTCGGTAGCCGGGTCTTGGACGAAGCCGCTGCATTGGCGCTTGTTGCATGATTATTGGGGTGCCCTGAATGCTGTGCATTTTGAGATCTGACGATGCTCAAGCAGAAGGACGAGTGGGCCATAACGCGCCGTTACATGACGCTGGAAACCGTCGCTGCAAATTACAAGGATGGCACCATGGACCCGGCAATGGCGCCGCGCATCAAGGCCGTGTCAACACTGCTCGGTTTGACCTTCTGAGCGATTGGCAGAGCAGGGGTATTCCGTCAGCCGGATAACATGCAAAAGGCGCGTCGTTCCGGCAGCGCGCCTTTTCCTATGTCCTTGAGAGCGCAATGGCGGTTGTGAGCCCAAACCAACCAGACATATTGCTTAAACTGTGCTATGATTGGGAAACCTAATCGAAAGTATCATTTAGGAGCCAGAGAAGCAATGTCAGAAAAAGACAAGAATTTCTCGGGTTCAATTCCCGACATATACGACGAAGTCCTCGTGCCTTTGATTTTTGAGTCCTATGCAAAAGACATGGCTCAAAAGGCTGCAAGCGCCACGCCTAAGACTGTCCTCGAAACTGCCGCAGGAAGCGGCGTGGTCACACGCGCACTAGCGCCCTTGTTGGCTGGTAACGCTCGCTATGTCGTCACCGATCTGAACCCGCCAATGTTGGTTCGCGCTCAACGACAGCAGCCTGCTGATGAGCGGATCGAATGGCAGCAGGCAGATGCAATGGCATTGCCATACGATGATGAAACTTTTGACGTCGTGTGCTGCCAGTTCGGGATGATGTTTCTGCCCGACAAGACCGAGGGGTATCGAGAGGCTCTACGCGTACTTCGTAATGACGGCCGCTTCATTTTCAACGTCTGGGATCGGATCGAAGACAACGATTTCGCACGCAGTGTCACTGCAACGGCGGCACGCTTTTTTCCCAACGACCCACCTGTTTTTTTAGCGCGAACCCCGCACGGACTTCATGATAAAGAAGCGATCTGTCTCAACTTGAAAACCGCTGGATTTGGTCATGTCGAGGTTTCCACGATCACCGCCCAAAGCCGCGCCGACAGCCCCTATATTCCTGCGTTGGCCTACTGCCAAGGAACTCCTTTGAGAAATGAACTTGAGGAACGCGATGCCAGTTTACTCGACAAAATCACAGACGCTGCGGCGGCGGACATTGAACGGGTCTTTGGATCTGGACCGGTTTCTGGCAAGATTCAGGGACATGTCTTCGTAGCGTCGCGATAAGACCAAGTAAATCTGGGTGAACGACATCAAGTCCGGCGTAGCCGCCGTTCCAGAATATCCGGCGTCCCTCACCGATTTTTGCAAGCGTCTGCGATGATGCAAGCCCAACAAGGGTGCGTATTGACAGAGGCCTCTGGCTTTGTCTGCAATAGTTCCTGCCAGCCTTTTAAATGTCTCAGGCGTCCAGCGTGATCCAGATCGGTACATGATCCGACGGCTTTTCGCGCGCCCGGATGTCCTTGTCGATCTGACAATCGGTCAAAAGATCGGCGGCCTGCGGGCTTAGCAAAAAGTGATCGATCCGAATACCGTCATTCTTGTTCCAGGCCCCGGCCTGATAATCCCAGAACGTATAGTGCCCCGGCCCAGGGGTGCGGGCGCGGAACGCCTCGGTAAAGCCAAGGTTCAGAATGCGGCGAAAGGCGGCGCGGCTTTCGGGCAGCGCAAGCGCGTCTTTGGTCCAGACCTCGGGGTGGGCGGCGTCCTCATCCTGGGGGATGATGTTGTAATCGCCGGCCATCACCACCGGCTCTTCGCTGGCCAAAAGGTCTTGCGCGCGAAGACGCAGACGCTCCATCCAGGCGAGTTTATAGTCATATTTCGGTCCCGGCACCGGGTTGCCATTGGGCAGGTACAGGCCACAGACCCGCACCGCCGTTTTGTCGCCCATTACCGTGGCCTCGATCCAGCGGGCCTGTTCATCTTGCGCGTCGCCCGGCAACCCGCGGCTGACATCCTCAAGCGGGTGCTTGGACAGGATCGCCACCCCGTTGAAGCCCTTTTGACCGTGGGTTTCAACGTTATAGCCCCGGTCTTCAAAAATCTCGCGTGGAAAGTTTTCGTCGACCGATTTGATTTCCTGCAACAGGGCGACATCCGGTTCGGCCTCATCAAGCCAGGCGGGCAGGGCCTCGATCCGGGCCTTGATCCCGTTGATGTTGAAGCTGGCGATTTTCATGGGCGGTCCCCTGTCTGCTTTGCCCCTCTATCGCCCAGTGCTGGCGCTCTGACAAGCGGATTGCTGTGGCTGGGGCGCCCCCAAAGTGCAGCGCGCACGCAAGAGTGCGACAAGAAGATTGGTTTATCTTTGTCCGTTATCTGGTTGATTTACATTGAAAAAGAGATGCCGCACCCGCAAGAGCTACTGGCGTTCGGGTTCTCGATCACAAAGCGCGCGCCGATCAGCTCTTCGCTGAAATCAATCACCGCCCCGGCCAGAAACGGCAGCGACACACTATCGACCACCACTTTCTGACCCTGACCTTCCAGCACAAGATCATCCTTGCCGGGCTGATCAAGCTTGATGTCATACTGAAATCCTGAACAGCCGCCGCCTTCGACCGCGATGCGCAGTGCGGTCCCCTGTTGATCCGCGCCGATTTCGGCCAGACGGGCAAAGGCGCGGGGGGTCACTCTGGGGGGCAGGTTCATGCGGGTCTCCGGGCTGGTGTTGGGCTGGTGGTGGGCTGGTGTTCGACTTCTCTTATAACGCAATATATGAACGGCAGGAACAGCCGACAAGGAGATCCATGATGACGGCCCGCTATGCCTCTGATCCGGCCCAGACCCGTGGCCGTCTTGTCACTGAGGAGGAAAGCGCGTTTCGCTCGCCCTTTCAGCGTGATCGTGACCGGATCATCCATTCCAGCGCCTTTCGCCGCCTCAAGCATAAAACCCAAGTGTTCGTGGAACATGAGGGCGATTATTTTCGCACCCGTCTGACCCATTCGATCGAGGTGGCGCAGGTCGCGCGCACCATTTCCGGCGCGCTTGGCCTGAATGGCGAGCTGACCGAGGCGGTGGCGCTTGCCCATGACCTTGGTCATACGCCGTTTGGCCATGCGGGCGAGGATACGCTTGATGCGCTGATGAAACCCTATGGCGGGTTTGATCACAACGCGCAGGCCCTGCGCATCGTCACCACGCTTGAACGCCATTATGCCGAATTTGACGGGCTTAACCTGACCTGGGACACGCTTGAAGGGATCGCCAAGCATAACGGCCCGGTGACCGGCCCGCTCCCCTATGCGCTTGCCGAATATAACGCGCGCCATGATCTTGAACTTCACACCCATGCCAATGCCGAGGCCCAGGTGGCGGCGCTGTCGGATGATATTGCCTATAACAATCACGATCTGCATGACGGCTTGCGCGCGGGGTTGTTCAGCGATGATGAAATCTGTGCCCTGCCAATAGTGGGCGATTTTTATCGCGAGGTGGACCGGCTCTATCCCGGCCTTGATGCCACGCGTCGCCGACACGAGGCGCTGCGCCGGGTCTTTGGCGTCATGGTGGGCGATGTGATCGAGCATTCGCGTGCCGAGCTTGCCCGCGACGCCCCCGCAAGCGCCGCCGAGGTGCGCCATCTTGGCCGCGCGGTGATCCGCTTTTCCCCCGGTCTCTGGGCGGATCTGCAACAGATCCGCAAATTTCTCTACGCCCGGATGTACCGCGCGCCGTCGGTCATCGAGATGCGCAATCATGTGAATGGGGTCGTTAGTGATCTTTTCCCCTTTTATCTGGACCAGCCACATTATCTTCCACAAGAATGGCGCGATGACGTGGCGCAGGCCGCCGACAAGACGGCGCTGGCGCGGCTGGTGAGCGATTATATCGCCGGGATGACCGACCGGTTTGCCCTGCAAGAGCATGCCCGCCTGCTGGGTGGCCCGGGCGGTCCCGGTGAACGAGGGAG
>CBDTZA010000238.1:0-4103 GCA_965364785.1 uncultured Roseovarius sp.
CGATCCTGATGGTGATGCGGCGCGAACGCCGACTTGGACTGTCCTGAAGGCACACCCGCTCACATCCGCTCACGATTCTTCGACGCCCTCTGGTTTTGCGCGCGGCACCTCCCACGTTTTAAAGAGTCCGGCCAAAAGGAGGTTCTGATGACCCAACCTATGACCATGCCCAATGCGGAGGCCAAAACCCCGCCGCCCGCACGCCCAAGCCCTTTGCAGCGCCGCGCGCTGCCCTTTACCTTCACCGATTGGGCGACGATCTAAATACGCCCAAAGCGCGGCCCCACCGCCACAGTTGCGTAAAAGATGATCAAATCACCGGGTTTTGATTGTTTCAACCTTATGCGCCTATTCTATACTTGAGGCCGCATCTCAGGAGAGTCCCAATGATCGAACGTCGCAAATTTCTGGCCACCGGCCTCGCCGCCGCAGCCCTTCCCGCGCTAGTGCCCGCCATGGCCAGCGCTTTTGAGCTTGATCAGCGATACGTCCCGCAAGAGGTGGCTTTTGACCCAAAATATAACGTCGGTCAGCTTATCATCCTGCCGCGCGCGCATTTCCTTTATTTCGTGACCGCACCGGGCATCGCACGCCGCTATGGTGTCGGCGTGGGCAAGGCCGGGCTTGAATTCACCGGCACCGCCACAATTGATGTCAAAAAGAAATGGCCCACCTGGCGCCCCACCAATGAGATGATCGAACGCGATCCCGGCACCTATGGTCGTTTCAAGGACAATGACTATGTTCAGCCCGGCGGCAAGGAGAACCCGCTTGGATCGCGCGCGCTGTATCTGTTCCAGAACGGGCGCGACACCTATTACCGCATTCACGGCACGACCCAGCCAAGCTCGATCGGGCGGTCGGTGTCAAACGGCTGTATCCGGATGATCAACGAACATGTTCAGGACCTTTACGAACGGGTGCCGACCGGCACGGTTGTCACGGTTCTGTAAGACGGCTCACACCGCTATTTGCCGCCGGTTCTGCCCCTCGCAGGATCGGCGGTTTCGCATTTGCCACCAGCAAACCTGTGAAATATCGTGGTTAACGCCCGTCGGGACGCGACAACTCTTGACCCTTGATTTTTGAAAAAACTGCGCCCATATTTTTTACTGCGACGTTACAGCTATCGACCATCTGCTCCTATCAAAGGCTCAGTCACTCGATCTTGCGCGACTTTGCCGGGCTGCCGCACCAACGCGGGCAGCGACAAATGATAAGGAGACCACGGAATGGCGAGTGGCACCGTGAAATGGTTTAATGCGACCAAAGGCTTTGGCTTTATTGCGCCCGAGGGTGGCGGCAAGGATATTTTCGTTCACATCTCGGCGGTTGAGCGCGCAGGCCTCACCGGGCTGGCCGACGACCAGAAAGTGACGTTTGACATCGAAGCAGGCCGCGATGGCCGCGAATCGGCGTCCAATATCGCCCTCGCCTAAATCACGCGATCATGCGTTCGGAACTGGGCCCCTTTGCGGGCCCTTTTCATTTTGTGGTGTTGATCAGATCAATCACTTTGGGGCCAAGCGCCTCGACAATCCGCCCCACACCATCGGCGTTGGGATGGATGCCGTCGGCCTGAAAATATGCCTGAAGATCGGCCGGAGTGCCCTCACCAAGGCCGGCAAAGAAATTATCCACGTAAAGCGTGTCATAGGCCTTGGACAGCTCGGGGTAAATTGCGTCGAAATCGGCCTTGTACTCGGCCCCGTAATTGCCCGGCGCGTTCATCCCGACAAGCAGGACCTCGATGCCTTTAGCCTCGGCCACCTGTAGGATCTTCTCGATATTCTCACGACTTACGCCTGGATCAAGCCCGCGCAACAAATCATTGCCCCCAAGCGTGACAATCATCGCCCCAACCTCTGGCGTCAGGCTCCATTCCACACGTGCGGCGCCACCTGCGGTAGTATCACCCGAAACGCCGCCATTGATAAGGCGCGCCTCAACCCCCTGATCCGCAATCCATTTCTGCATCTGCGGCACAAACCCCTGATCCTCGACAAGGCCATAGCCTTGGGTCAGACTATCGCCCAATGCGAGCACAGTGACCGGCCCGGCCCAGGCGGGGCTGACAAGCACAAGAAAGGCCGCTATTGCCTTGCCCATGGCCCGGCAGGCCCCATATGTCAGAAAATCATTTCCTATCAGGCGCACCTCTATGACCTCTCCGATTTTATCCCTTACTGACGCCACGCTTTCCCTTCAGGGCAACGCGGGCCTTGTCCAGATACTCCACGGGATTTCGCTGGATGTCCACCGGGGCGAGACGCTGGGGCTGATCGGGCCGTCAGGGTCCGGCAAGTCTTCGCTGTTGATGCTGATGGGCGGGTTGGAACGCGCCACCTCGGGCAAGGTGATGGCGCTTGGACAGGACCTGTCGGCGATGAACGAAGATCAGCTTGCGCGCCTGCGGCGGGACAATTTTGGCATTGTTTTTCAATCCTTTCACCTGATCCCGACGATGACTGCGATTGAAAATGTTGCCACCCCGCTTGAGCTTGCCAATCAGCCCGACGCGCAAAAGCGCGCTGCGCAAGAGCTTGAGGCGGTCGGGCTTGGGGCGCGCGCCGGGCATTACCCCTCACAGCTTTCGGGGGGCGAGCAACAGCGCGTGGCCTTGGCGCGCGCCGCGGCGCCGCGCCCGGCAATCATTCTGGCTGATGAACCCACCGGCAACCTCGACAGCAGCACCGGCGCGGCAATCATCGACCTTCTGTTTGATCTGCGCGATCGGCATGATGCCACGCTGGTTCTTGTGACCCACGACCCGGACCTTGCCACGCGCTGTGATCGGGTGATCACCCTGCGCGATGGCCGGATTGAGGCACCCGCATGAGCCTTGGGGTCGCGGCAAAGCTGGCCCGGCGCGAGTTGCGTGGCGGCTTGCGGGGGTTTCGCATCTTTCTGGCCTGCGTCATCCTTGGCGTGGCCGCCATTGCCGCCGTGGGCACGATCCGCGAGAGCATCAAGGCGGGGCTTGTGTCGCAAGGCGCGGCCCTTTTGGGCGGCGATGCCGAGCTTGAGCTGACCTATCGCTTTGCAACCGAGGCCGAGCGCGCCTGGATCGACAGAGCCGCCCTGCGCAGCTCTGAGGTTGTTGATTTCCGCTCGCTTGCAGTGATCCCCGAGGGCGCGCGTGAACTGACCCAGGTCAAGGCGGTCGATGCGGCCTATCCGCTTGTCGGCGCGGTCGAGTTGGTGCCGGATATGCCGCTCGCCGAGGCGCTTGCCGGCGCGGATGGCCTGCCCGGTGCGGTGATGCATGCGCTGTTGATTGGGCGGCTTGACCTTGCCATTGGCGACAGTTTTCGCCTTGGCACACAGGATTTTCGCCTGATGGCGGAACTGGTGCGCGAACCGGATCAATCGCGTGCCGGCTTTGGCCTTGGCCCGCGCACCATCGTGGCGACAACGGCGCTTGAAAATTCCGGCCTTTTGACGCCCGGATCGCTATTCAAAACCAAATACCGGCTTGATCTGCCCGATGGCGCAGACCTCACCGCACAGGAAGAAAACGCCAAGATCGGCCTTGCCGGCAGCGGCTTTCGCTGGCTGGATGCGCGCAATGGCACGCCGCGCGTCGCCCAGTTTGTCGAGCGTCTTGGCGCGTTTCTGGTGTTGGTCGGCCTCTCGGGTTTGGCCGTGGGTGGTGTCGGTATCTCATCCGCCTTGCGGTCCTATCTGGCGGGCAAGACCCGTGTGATTGCCACCCTGCGCACCCTTGGCGCGGATCAGCGGACGATCTTTCTGACCTATTTCATTCAGGTGGGCGTTCTGGCGCTGGTCGGGATCGCGGCGGGGATTGCGCTTGGCGTGGGTGTGCCGATTGCTCTGGCGCCGCTCTTTGCCGATAGCCTGCCGGTGCCTGCGGTGTTTGCGCCCTATCCTGGCCCAATGGCCGAGGCCGCGCTTTATAGCGTTCTGAGCGTGCTGATCTTTACCCTCTGGCCGCTGGCGCGGGCGCGCGATGTGCGCGCCGCAGCCCTGTTTCGCGACGCAGTTTCGGGATCAAGCCGCTGGCCAAGCTGGCCCTATCTGCTGGCCACGGCCCTGCTTATCGCGGCCCTTTTGGGGGCGGCCATTCTGTTTTCCGGCAATCT
>CBDTZA010000239.1:0-4084 GCA_965364785.1 uncultured Roseovarius sp.
AAGCCGGTCAAAAACGTCGAGCTGTGGCAGCGTCTGGACGAGGCGCAAGCCCGCCACGATGTCATCTGGGAATGGGTCAAAGGCCACGCAGGCCACCCCGAGAATGAGCGCGCCGATGAGTTGGCCCGCGCCGGGATGGAGCCGTTCAAACCCGGCAAGGCCCGCGCATGAGCCCGCTGATCCTGCTTGATTATGCCTCGGTGCTGATCTTCGCCCTCACCGGCGCCCTCGTGGCCAGCCGCCAACAGCTTGATATCGTCGGCTTTGCCTTTATCGCCTGCCTGACGGCGGTGGGGGGCGGCACGCTGCGCGATGTTCTGCTCGATCGCAATCCGGTGTTCTGGATCGACAATCCCAACTATATCCTGATCGCCTGTGGCGCGGCGCTATTGGTGTTTTTCACCGCGCATCTGGTTGAAAGCCGCTATCGCCTGTTGCTCTGGCTCGACAGCTTTGCCCTGGCCGTCGCGGTGCCTGCCGGCGTGGCAGCGGCGATGAGCATGCTGCAACCCGGCGCGATTGTGGTGATCATGGGCGTCGTCACCGGCTGCATGGGCGGGCTGTTGCGCGATGTGGTCTGTAACGAGGTGCCGCTGGTCCTCAAGCAAGGCGAACTTTACGTCAGCGCCGCTTTCGGGGGCGCCCTGGCCGCCGTTGGCCTTAGCTATGTCACCGGTGAAAATCTGTTTGTCCTCGGTGGCTGCGCTTTGGTCACATGGGCCCTGCGCGCAGGTTCTCTGGCGTTTGGCTGGCGCCTTCCGGTCTACCGCCCCCGCCCGCCGCGGGTGTGAGGGGGCCGGTGCCCGTACAAAACAAGCCTTGGCTCAAGGCGACAGAAAGGGCAGCTTTGGCTAAACTCACCAGGTCTTGACGTGTCCTGCGGTAGCGGTCTAGCCGCACGTTTCTGTCAGCGCGATGCTTTGCGCCATGACGTCACCCATGAGATCAATATCCTTAACTGTGCAGATATAGGGTGGGCTGATGGCCAGTGTGTTGTTGATGATCCGAAAAAGAACACCCCTGCGCTCTGCCTCTTCACCCACGCGCCGGGCGCGGTCGGGATCAGGGGCGCCATCCCTGGTGAATTCGACACCGGCCACCAGACCGATGCACCGGACATCGCCAACCCCGTTCATTTGGGCCAAGGGCCGCAACCGCGCTGCCAGATGTGCGCCCAGCTTGTTCACATGGCGCGGTAAATCCATCTCTTCATAGATCGACAAGGTCTCAAGCGCGACCGCCGCCCCGACCGGATGCCCGCCATAGGTCACCCCATGCCCGAAGGTTCCAAGCCGGTGCGCCTGCTCAGAAATGCCACCATGGACCTCTGCGGACATCGCCACGGCCGAGAGCGGAAACATCGCGCCTGTCAGCTGTTTGGCCAGGGTCATCAGGTCAGGCTTTATCCCGAAGGTTTGCGACCCAAACCATTCTCCTGTGCGCCCAAACCCGGTGATGATCTCATCTGCGATCAAAAGAATGTCATGTTTCTTCAGAACGGCCTGCACACCGTCCCAATACCCTTGCGGAGGCAGGAACACGCCGCCTGATCCCATGAGAGGCTCTCCGATAAAGGCGCAAATCGTGTCGGCCCCCTCGGCCTCAATCTGCGCCTCCAGCTCACAGACCCGGCGACGTGCGAAATCGGCCTCGGCCTCACCGGGGTTGGCATCGGCAAAATGGTGGGCCCGCCCGGTGCGGATCACTTCCGACAGCGGTACATCGAACCCAACATGGCAATAAGCCATGCCGGTTAGCGCGGCGCTGACGTTCATCGACCCATGATAGGCCCCATCACGCGCAATGATCCGCAACTTGCCGCGCTTGCCCCGCGCGATTTGATAATACCGCGCAAATTTGATCGCGTTTTCAACTGCCTCGGACCCGGATGTTCCAAAAAAGACATGCTCAAGACCATCGGGCAGTTTCTCGACCAGACGGGTAGCCAAGCGGCTGGTCACCTCACAGGTGCGCCCCATGAAGCTATGATAATACCCCAGCCGCGCCATCTGATCAGAGGCGGCTTTGCGCAATCGTTCAGGATTGAACCCCAAGGACGCGCACCACAGCCCCGACACAGCATCCAGATATGTGTTACCCTCGCTGTCGCTCACGCGGGGACCGTCACCAGACACCATCTGTTTGGGCGGGTCATCTTGTGCCAAAATCGGATCGGTGAAGGGAAAGAGATGCGCGGTCACAAAGGCGCCCTCGTGGTCCCATCAAGCGTCAGAAGCGGACCATAGAGATCTGGCCTGCGATCCCGGAACAGGCCCCAATGCGCGCGCATCTCGCGGATCTCGTCAAGATCGAAGCTCTGAGTGACCCACATGTCCGATTTATCATCGGCACGCTGCAACACTTCGCCGCGCGGCCCCGCGATAAACGCCTTCCCAAAATAGGTGACCTCGCCCAACGTGCCCTTTTCGGTCCCAACCCGGTTCGAGCAGACAAGCGGCACAATATTCGCCGCCGCGTGACCGCGCATCACGGTTTCCCAATGATCATGACACTCCGAGCCGATGGCAGAGGGGTAAAACAGAATTTCCGCCCCCTTCAGCGCCATGATGCGCGCCGCCTCGGGAAACCACTGATCCCAGCAAATGGCGGCACCGATCCGGCCAAAGGCGGTGTCAAAGGCCAGAAATCCGGTATCACCAGGATTGGAATAGACTTTCTCATAACAGCCGGGCAGCCCCAGCGGGATATGCGATTTGCGGTAATGACCCAGCACAGAACCATCTGCGTCAATGATTACATTGGTGTTGAAATAGGCGTTATTCGCCTTCTCGAAGATGTTGGTAGGAATAACAACGGACAGCTCTTTGGCCAGCGCGCGCATATGGCTGACCGTGGGGCCATCCAGTGGCTCTGCAAGCTTGAACGGCTCGGCATCCATCTCCATGAACTGAAACTCGTGAGAGGAAAACATCTCGCCCGGCAGCACGATTTGTGCGCCATCTGCGGCAGCGGCACGGATGATTTTTTCGGCAGTTGCCATGTTCGTGTCGTAATCTTTCGTGCTTGCAATTTGCATTGCCGCGACAATGACATTTGCCATCGGATTATCCTATCAATGGTTCCCTCAGAGACAGTCTAAGAAAGTTTCATGGGCGTGAACGGCTCAGACGCGACATGCGTTGCCGCAAACGTTTTGCTGCCTAGACTCTTAAACTGCGGCTCAAAACGACCGTTATAGGTCGGGCAGCGCCCGCACAGGGGGCGGTCGAGGGGGCGGTCCGGCGCGGCCCGGCGGCGCGATGCGCCTTCACTCCGGGCGAAGCGCGCTCCGCCAAGGTTAGGTCTTTAATTTGTGACTCACTTCACCGCGTTGTTGCTTCTCTAGTGTTGAAATTATCAAATTTAAAAGCTCTGGATCCTCTTCCATATACACTGGCTCAAGTGAGCTTCGTATTGCACTAGGTGCTAGAAAACTTTCAGGCGTGGGGACTAACTTAGGCAAGATCATTGACCAAATACATCCGCCAAATACAGCACGTAAAAAGACAAAAGTTTTCTTCAAGTTCGTATCCGCAAACCTGACCACCGGGGCAATGATAACACTTTCCAGTTGCTCACCAGTAAAATGGTCATCTCTAATTTCGCGCACATCATAGCTGGCAAGATCAAATGTCACTTTCGAGTCATAAGTTGCTTGCTTCAACAGTGGTATGAGTTCGTGGTATGGTTCCAAAAATCACGGTAAAAATTATGATTTGACAGACCCGCCCTCCAAAATATCGGTGCTAAAAAATTTGCAAGGACAGAGTCCTCAATAGCGCCCCTCTCGGCATAATGCTTGGAAAGCCATTCTTTGACTGGCTTGTCAAAACGCTCCCCAAGTTCGCCGTCACAAGGTGAACAGAAAATTGGGTGCTTGCCAGTACCAACGGCACGGGCAATTTTTTGAGAGTTTTCCAGAGGAATATATATCAAATTCCCCACAGCTTCTCCGCTTGGCACTTTTCTTCTTGCTTGCGCGAAAAATGAATTCGGTATTGCGTGGCTATTAACAAGTGTTTTCAACAAACCGCACTTTGGGCATATACCTCGCACCTAACCGACTCCTTCTTCCAAATTGCTT
>CBDTZA010000240.1:0-4073 GCA_965364785.1 uncultured Roseovarius sp.
TGGCGGGACGTGAAGGCAAGAAGGTCCAATCGCGGGTGATCCGCGAGCGGTTGATGAAAGAGGCCGAATCGAACGTTGCGATCCGTGTCACCGACACCCCCGGCGGCGAGGCCTTTGAGGTGGCCGGTCGCGGCGAATTGCAAATGGGCGTTTTGATCGAAAACATGCGTCGCGAGGGCTTTGAGCTCAGCATTTCGCGCCCGCAGGTTCTGTTGCGCGAAGGCGAGAATGGCGAGCGTCTTGAACCGCTTGAAGAGGTCACGATTGACGTTGATGACGAGTATTCCGGCGCCGTGATCGAGAAAATAACCGGTCCCCGCAAGGGTGAGCTGACCGAGATGAAACCTGCGGGTGTGGGCAAGACCCGGATCATCGCGCTTGTGCCGTCTCGCGGGCTTATCGGTTATCATGGCGAGTTTTTGACCGATACCCGCGGCACCGGTGTTCTGAACCGCGTCTTTCATAGCTGGACCCCGCATCGCGGCCCGATTCAAGGGCGTCGGACTGGGGTGCTGATCTCGATGGAAAGCGGCGATTCGGTGGCTTATGCTCTGTGGAACCTGGAAGAGCGCGGCAAGATGTTCATCGGCCCGCAGACCAAGGTCTATACCGGCATGATCATCGGCGAACACAGCCGCGAGAACGACCTTGAGGTGAACCCGCTCAAGGGCAAAAAGCTTACCAACGTGCGGGCCTCAGGCACCGACGAGGCCGTGCGCCTGACCACGCCGATCACCCTGAGCCTCGAACAGGCGATTGCCTATATCGACAATGACGAGTTGGTTGAGGTCACCCCCAATTCCATCCGTATGCGCAAACGCTTTCTTGATCCGATCGAGCGTAAGCGGAATTCGAAAAAGGCCTAATCCGCCTCAAGGCGCGATCATGAACCGCCCGCTGACCGCCAGACCCTCTAGTGTGCGGCGGGCGATGATGATCTCACCAGAGCTCACCCCAAGACCGGTCAGAGCCCTGATATTGACCTGATGCGTGACGATCAAAAGACGCGCATCGCCCGGCATTTCCTCAATTAAATCCATTATTTGTGCGGTTTGCGCGTTGCCATCACCCTGACCCGCGTAAAACGAATTGAGCGCCGGTTGCTCTGTCACCGGGCCAGGTTGCAATAACTCTGCGGTGTCTCGCGTGCGGCTCCACTGGCTTGTCCATATCCGATCAAACGTGACACCGGCGGCGCGCAATGAATCGCCCGTGCGCCGCGCCTGATCCCGCCCGCGCGCATCCAGATTGCGCTGCGTCGCGCAATTTCCAAGCACAAATTGCGCCGGATCACCCGTGCCCGGCGCCAACGCATGGCGCATGAGGGCAACCACACCGGGTTTCTTTAGCGCGTTCATATCCTGGGCCGGGGCAAACCCGGCGAGACAACATAGATAAAATGCCAATAAAAATCGCATGACGTCCCCCGTATTTCAGGAAAGCTTAGGGCGAAGCGCGGATTTGACCAGCGTCACTCGGTGATTTCGACGATCATCAACTCGCGCTCAGATGCCCCGCGCGCATGGTTCAACGCTTCTTGATACTCGTCGCTGTGATAGCAGGTCTCTGCCGCCTCAACCGATGGAAAGCGGGCCACAACATTGCGCGCGCGCTCTTTGCCCTCAAGCTGCACAAAACGCCCGCCCCGCGCGATGAACGCGCCGCCATGTTTGGCAATCGCCGGGCCCGCAAGCTTGGCATATTTGCCATAGGCCTCATCATCGGTCACGGTCACATGGGCAATCCAAAGGGCGGGCATGGTGGGTCTCTCCTTGGCTTTAAAGGCCGTCTACGACGACGATGTCACGTTCACTGCTGCTGATCGCAATCGAAAGGATACGGCGATAAGCATCTGAATTATACCACTCAAGCGCCGTCTCACGATCCGGGAATTCGATGATCACATGCCGGTCGGGGCCGTTGCCCTCCAACTGGGTCTGGGCACCGCCCTTCACCAGAAATTTACCACCAAATTTCTCTGCCAATGCAACCGTTTGGCTGGCATAGTTTTTGTAATCGTTGGGGTCGGTCACATTGATCCGGGCAATAATATAGGCGCTCATCGTTCCTCCTCAGGCCAAAATGACCCCCTCTGCCGCTTTGATCGCGGCCTCAGACTGGCTGATATTGCTGCCACCACCCTGGGCCATGTCAGGGCGACCACCGCCACCCTTGCCGCCCAGTTCGGCCACAGCGGCCCGCACCAGATCCACCGCCGAGACCCGAGCGGTCAAATCATCGGTCACGCCAGCGGCGACCGCCACTTTGCCACCGGTATCGGCCATCAGCAAGACCGCACCCGAGCCAAGGCGCGCCTTATGCTCGTCAATCAGGGGCGGCAAATCCTTGCCCTGCACGTTTGAGAGGACCTGTGCTATGAATTTCACACCGTTGAGATCACGCACCTCGGGGCCGCCACCTTGTCCGGCACCACCGGCCATGGCCAATTCGCGGCGCAGCTGTGCCACCTCGTTGGAAAGTGCGCGGCGCTCATCCATCAAGGATTTGACTCGCTCGGCCACCTCCTCCGGGCGCGTCTTAAGGTCTTGCGCCACAGCGGCCAGACGTGCGCTTTGGCCACTGAGATAGTCAAAGGCTGCCGCCCCGGTCAGCGCCTCGATCCGGCGCACACCGGCACTTGACGCGTTATCGCCAAGGGCAACAAAGACCCCGATATCGCCGGTCTGGCGCACATGGGTGCCGCCGCAAAGTTCGATCGAATAGGTTCGACCATCAGGCCCCCGACCAGAACCATCCTCGAGCCCCATCGAAACAACCCGCACCTCATCGCCGTACTTCTCACCAAACAGCGCCTGCGCCCCAAGGCCGCGCGCATCGTCGGGCGTCATGATCCGCGTCTCCACCGGGGCATTCTGGCGGATATAGGCGTTTACCTCGGCCTCAACCGTGCTCAACTCCTGCGCCGACAGGCCCTTGCCATGGCTGAAATCAAACCGCAGCCGATCCTCGGCATTCAAGCTGCCGCGCTGCGCCACATGATCGCCCAACGCCTTGCGCAGCGCCTCGTGCAGCAAATGCGTCGCCGAATGGTTGGCGCGAATGGCACTGCGCCGGGTGCTATCGACTTGCAATCCCATCTGGTCGCCAACCGAAATCTGTGCAGCTTGCCTGTTTGCTGATACCAAGTGCGCGACTATCGCTCCTCCCGCCATGCGTTTGGTATCTTTAACTTCCGCGACATCAGTCAAACGCGCCAAGCGCCAGATATGACCGGTATCTCCAACCTGCCCGCCAGACTCGCCATAGAATGGGGTTTGATTGAAAACAAGCCATCCTTCATCATTACTTCCTAGCTCAGAAACCTGTTTTCCATCTTTCACAATAGCCACGACTTGGCCTTCGGCTTTCTCGGTGTCGTAGCCAAGAAAATCCGTGGAGCCCACATTCTCGGCAATATCGAACCAAACTGACGCATCTGCAGTTTCGCCGGTGCCCGCCCAGGCCGCGCGTGCCTTGGTTTTCTGCTCGGCCATGGCCGCGTCAAAGCCGCCGATATCGACCGAGCGGCCCTTTTCGCGCAGCGCATCCTGTGTCAGATCGAGCGGAAAACCAAACGTGTCATAAAGCTTGAACGCCGTCGCCCCTGGCAGGGCCACGCCCTCGGGCAAGCCGCCAAGTTCGTCATCCAAAAGCCGCAAGCCACGATCCAGCGTCTGCTTGAACCGGGTTTCTTCAAGGCGTAGCGTTTCCTCGATCATCGACTGAGCCCGGCCCAGTTCCGGATAGGCCTGACCCATCTGCGTCACCAGCGCCGGGACCAAGCGGTGCATCACCGGGTCCTTGGCCCCCAGAAGATGCGCATGGCGCATGGCGCGGCGCATGATGCGGCGCAGAACATAACCGCGCCCCTCATTGCTTGGCATCACCCCGTCGGCCATCAGAAAAGAGGTCGAGCGCAAGTGATCGGCAATCACCCGATGGTGTACATTTCCGGGGCCATCGGGGTCTTGGTTTGTGGCATGGGCGCTCGCCTCGATCAGGTTGCGCATCAGGTCAGTGTCGTAATTGTCGTGCTTGCCCTGCAACAGCGCGCCAATCCGCTCAAGCCCCAT
>CBDTZA010000241.1:0-4069 GCA_965364785.1 uncultured Roseovarius sp.
TCGAGGTGACCCTGTCCAACAACGAGGAAATGATCGCCAAGCTGCGCGCCACCGGCGGCGGCGGCTTTGACCTTGCCCAGCCCAGCCAGGACCGCATTGCCGGCCCGCAGGCCGAGTTTGGCATTTACAAGCCGATGGACCTGTCGAAAATCGACGAAAGCCAGTTCATCCCCTCGATGCTGAACGCGACCAAGGGCAACACCACCGTCGATGGCGCGGTGTACGGCGTGCCGCATATCTGGGGCACCAGCGGCCTTGTGGTCGACACCGTAAAGGCGCCCGGCGTCAAGGATTACACCGATCTTTGCAACGCCGATGTGGCGGGCAAGGTATCGTATCGCCTCAAGCGTCCGACGTTGATCGGGTTTGCCTTTGCGATGGGTCTTGATCCGTTTGCCGCTTACGGCGACGAGGCCGCCTATAGTGCCATCATGGACAAGGTCGAGGCCAAGCTGAAAGAATGCAAGCCCGGCGTCAAAACCTATTGGGGTGGCGGTGACGAGTTGATGAACCTTGTCCGCTCGGGCGAGGTGGTTGCCTCCATGGCCTGGGATACCGGCGGCTGGAAGCTGAATGCCGATAACCCCGACATCACCTTTCTCGCCCCCACCTCGGGTGCGCTTGGCTGGATCGACACCTTTGTTCTGCCCGCCAAGGGCGGCGCCGATCAGGCCGCCTATGACTGGATCAACTATGTGATGCAGCCCGAAGTTGCCGCACAGATTACCGCCGTGGCGGGTAACTTTACCGCCTCGAAAGGCGCGGATGAATTTGCCTCGGACGAGTTGAAAGCCCGCTATCAGGCAAGCTTTCCGCCCGCAGCCGTGGATAACATCAAATGGTATCCGCCCGTCCCCGCCGGTCTTGAAGTGATCGAAGGCGGCGTACTTGACCGGGTGCAGGCCGCCAACTAAGGCGCGCACCATCCCTTTGCGGCACCCGTTCTCTGCGGGTGCCGTTTCTTTTTGATCCATAGTCCGGAATACCCATGACCCCCGATCTGGAATGCAGCGCCCTGACCAAGCGGTTCGACCAAACCCTTGCCGTTGATGATGTGTCCTTCTCGGTGCCGCCGGGGTCGTTCTTTTCCATTCTCGGGCCGTCGGGCTGTGGCAAGACCACGATCATGCGGATGATTGCCGGGTTTTTGCCCCCCACCAGTGGCGATATCCGGATCAAGGGCAAATCGGTGCTTGATGTGGCGCCCAACAAACGCCCGGTGAACATGGTGTTCCAGCATCTCGCACTTTTCCCGATGATGAACATTGCCGACAACATCGGCTATGGTCTGCGCCGCAAGGGTCTGCCAAAGGCCGAGATTGCCCGCAAGGTGGGCGAGGTGCTGGACCGTATCGGCCTTCCCGATATTGCCAACCGCAAGGTAGACGAGCTTTCAGGCGGCCAGAAACAGCGCGTGGCGATTGCCCGCTGCATGGTGCTTGAGCCCGATGTTTTGTTGCTGGATGAGCCACTTGGCGCGCTTGATCTCAAGCTGCGCGAACATATGAAGATCGAGCTTAAGGCGCTTCAGGCGGCGTTTGACACGACATTCGTCTATATCACCCATGATCAGTCAGAGGCGCTTGTGATGTCCGACCAGATCGCGGTGATGAATGCCGGACGATTTGAACAGATCGGCACCGCGCAAGAGCTGTATTACCGCCCCGATACCGCCTTTGTCGCGGGGTTTGTCGGCGACAGCAATCGCTGGGCCGGCAAGGTTGAGACGGTGAGCGGTGGCACGCTTGCCCTGCGCACCGATGGTGGGCTTTTGATGCGCGCCAACGCCCATGACCGAACCCTCGCGACCGGGGATCGCGCCGAGATTTTCGTGCGCCCAGAGGCGATCCGCCTTGCCCGCTCTGACGCCGATCTGGCGCATTTTGACAACCGTCTGAGCGGTCAGGTCACCAGCCTTTTGTTCAATGGCGCGGCAAGCCGTATTCTTGTGCAATCGCCACAGGACGGCCCCGAGATCGAGGTGACCCTACCGCAATCGGGCGAGTTTTCGGATATCGGGCGCGGGGATGCGGTGCATATCGGCTGGTCTGGCGAGCACAGCAACTGCTTTGGCCTGACGGGGGCCACATAATGCAGGCCGGGGCGCGCCTTAGCTTTATCCTGCTGCTGACACCACTTTTGCTGTGGCTGACATTGCTGATCATCATCCCGCATATCGACATGCTCTTGCTGTCGCTGCGCGAAAGGGTGGGCGTTGGCCAATATGCCACCAGCCCCGCCAATTACCTGACCTTCTTTGGCGAGCCGCTTTATCTGCGGACCTTTGCGCGCACGGCGGTGATGTCGGTGCTGGCCACCGTGATCACCCTTTTGATTGCCTTTCCGGTGTCGTTCTACATCGCCAAGATCGCCAAGGGTCGGGTGCAATCCTCGTTGTTTCTGCTCTGCCTTGTGCCATTTTGGGTGTCGGAACTGGTGCGCACATTCGGCTGGATGATCCTACTGCGCGAAACCGGGTTGATTTCCACCTTGCTGCAATATCTCGGCCTCGCCTCGGGGCCGGTTGAGATGCTCTATAACGACGCGGCGATGATGGTGGGGCTTGTCTATACCTCGATGCTGTTCATGGTCGTGCCGCTTGTCACCACCCTTGAAAGCCTTGACGATGCCGTGATCGAGGCGGGGTATGACCTTGGCGGCAACGGGGTTAGCGTGCTGCGCGAGATCATCATCCCGCATGCCACGCCGGGTATCGTTTCGGGGTCGATCGTGGTCTTCATGCTCAGCCTTGGCAATTACCTCACACCGACCATGCTTGGCGGCAAAGACAGCCTTTGGTTTACCGAGCTGATCTATTCGCAATTCATCGTGCGCTTTAACTGGGAGTTGGGCGCCGCCTTTGGGTTCATGCTGTTGATCCTGTCGTCGGTGATCGTCTGGGGCATGCTGCGTCTGACCGGTCAGACGTTAGAAAAGACAATGGGTTAAGGGGGCCACGCGATGATACCTTCCATGCCCCAACCGCGCGCCTACCGGTTAATCTATACCGGCTATATCGTGCTGTTTTTCGTCTATCTCGGCCTGCCTCTGGCGGTGGTCGCGGTCTTTGCCTTCAACGATAGCCAATTCCCCTCGCTGCCCTGGGAAGGCTTTACCTGGAACTGGTTTTTCGGGGATGCGCGGCCGCAAATCGGCGCTTTCCACGAACGCCCCATCCTGCGCGCCATCGGCACCTCGGCCTTTGTGGGGATCTGCGTTTCGGCCCTGTCGCTGACGGTGGGCACGACCAACGCGTTTCTGTTCAACCGTTATCAGTTTCGCGGTCGCGGCCTTTTATATGTGCTGATGCTCTTGCCGCTGGTCATTCCCGGCATTGTCCTTGGCATCTCGATCCTGGTGTTTTCCAGCACGGTTGCGAACGCCGCCTGGGATGCGACCAAGTGGGATATCACCGCCTTGCGGCCGGGCCTTGTTCTGGTGGTTCTGGGACAGTTTTCCTTTATCACCACGATTGCCACGCTGGTGATTTCGGCGCGGCTGCAAAAGTTTGACCGCACCTTGGAAGAGGCCGCTTTGAACCTTGGCGCTGGCCGGTTGACAGCCATTCGCACCATCACCCTGCCCTACCTTATGCCTGCGATGATCGGGGCCTTTGTGGTGGCGTTTCTGATGAGCTTTGAGAACTTCAACACCACCTTGATGCTTGTCGGCTCTGACGCGCCTTTGACAATCGCCATGTTTGATCGACTGAAAGAGGGTTCGACCCCGCTTTTGAACGCCGTATCGCTGTTGCTGATGCTCGGCTCGTCCTGTCTTGCGCTGGTGATGATCGCGTTTCAGCGCAAATCCTGAGCGAAGGCGGTCTTAGCCCTGCTGAATGCTTTCCAGATACGCCATCAACGCCGCCAAGGGGCGCGGCGTTGGGGTCATCACCCCGTCGCCCACATCCACGGGCACCGTATCACCCTGAAGTAACAGGCCAAATTCCGGCATCTCCTGACCGGGCAGGCCGGTACGATCATATCCGTCAATCACCGAAAGCACACGGCCGCGCGGAAATTCACCGCCCGGCGACAGCCGGGTCAGATCGGCGGGGGAGGGCTTCATG
>CBDTZA010000242.1:0-4065 GCA_965364785.1 uncultured Roseovarius sp.
CCCGCTTTTGCCCGCGGGCCGCGCCAGTGGCGTTACTTGACCGTGATGGTAATCACATCCGAAGCCACAGGCGGATTATGCGGCACGTGGTTCATGTCGCCCATCACAAGTTGCAGCGTGTGCTGTCCCGGTGCCAGATCAAGCGTGACTTCGGTCTGTCCGCCACCGAAATGCTTGTGATGATCATCGGCCGGAATGCCATAGGTCAGCTCTTTGGCGCCATCCGGGCCTTCACCCAATGGCGGACGATCGACCAACAAGTGATGATGACCGGTCTTTTCCTTCTCGGTGCCCGCCGGGGCGACGCCCATGCCGGTGAGGCCAAAGTTGACTTTGACCGGATTGCTGACGGTGTCGCCATCGGCAAGGCTGATGAAATAGACATGCGCCCCCTCGGGCGCCGGCGTGTCGCCCGCAAACGCGGGGGCAGCGAGCGCGATGAGCGCGGCGGCGGTCAGGCTTAGAATGCGTTTCATGGTGAATCCTCCTGTTGTCACTTTATCATAAGTAAGGTGCCCGGCGGAGTATTCTATTGTCTTCACACACTGTTTCCGCGTTTCCAGACAATAAACGATCCTGACAAAACCTAGATATTGTCTGGCATACGCCCCAGTTGCGCCTGATTTCACGGTCAGAAAAGAGCCTGAGACGCAATATAGAGGTAGCAAGTATGGATCGCCTGACGGAAATGGAGGCCTTTGCCACGGTGGTGGATCAGGGAGGGTTTACAGATGCGGCCCGCAAGATGGGCATTTCGAAATCGGCAGTATCCAAGCACGTATCCTCGCTTGAGGCCCGGCTTGGCGCACGGCTTTTGAACCGCACCACCCGCCGCGTAAGCCCAACCGAGATTGGGCTTGCCTATTACGATCGGGCGCTGCGGGTTCTGAATGACGCAGGCGAGGCCGACGCATTGGTCAGTTCCATGCAATCCGATCCTTCGGGCCTGTTGCGGATTTCGGTGGCAACCGATTTTGGGGTCAACCACCTAAGCCCGGTTTTGGGCAGTTTCCTTGATGAATTTCCCGATATCACCGTCAATATGGTGCTCAACAACCGCTTTGTAGAGCTTATTTCAGAAGGCTTTGACATGGCGATCCGGATTGGCGAGCTTGAAGACAGCACGCTTCGGGCGCGCAAGTTGACCGAGACCACCAAGCGGATGATCGCAAGCCCGGCTTACCTCGAAAAATACGGGCAGCCGCAGAAGATTGACGATCTGAACGAACACAAGCTGTTGCATTATTCTAGCCAGGCCGGCGGTGCCGTCTGGAAGCTGACCGCGCCATCGGGCGAAAAGCGACAGGTGCGCACCGCCGGGGGTCTTTCGGTAAATGACGGGCAATCGCTTTTGAATGCTGCTATTTCGGGGCTTGGCATCGCCTATCTGCCCAGTTTTCTTTACGCCAAGGCGATGGCCGACGGGTTGATCCTTGACGCGATGCCGGATCTGCCGACCGAAACCCAAGGCATTTACGCGGTCTATCCGCCGGGCCGTTTTACCCAGCCCAAAGTCCGCGCTTTCATTGATTTTCTGGTCCATTCCTTTGCGGAAAAAGGTCCCAACGACTGGTAAGATTTTCCTCCCCGCCATTTATGGCCAACTTTGCCCCGGACGCCACGCGCGTACCGGGGTTTTTGTTGGTCTAAGCGATGCGCGGCACTCCATCTATGTGTCATCAGAGTCACGGAAATATGAAGGGTGGACGGGCGATTTGCATGCCAGTCGAATCCCGGTCCCGCCCTATACCGGAACACGCTTATGGGGTGAAAATCACAGCCTTCAGCCCCGGATATTTTGAACCAACGCCAAGGCGCACGCTTTGAGAAAAGGAAACGACATGCTTTTGAGAACTGCAATTGCCACCGGTATCGCCTGTGCATGGGCCACGCTTGCCCCCGCGCAGGACGCGAACATGAGCTTTTTCATCACCAGCGAGAACCCCGGTAATGGTGCCGATCTGGGCGGGCTTGCAGGCGCCGATGCCTATTGCACGCAACTGGCCGAGGCCGCAGGTGTCACCGGCAAGGTCTGGGCCGCCTATCTGTCGGCAAGCACCGAGAATGCGCGCGACCGCATTGGTGCGGGGCCTTGGGTCAACGCCAAGGGTGTCGAGGTGGCGGCAAATGTGGACCAGCTTCATAGCGATGCCAACAACCTGAGCAAGGAAAATTCGCTTAACGAAAAAGGCGAGGTCGTAAACGGGCGCGGTGACAAACCGAACCGGCATGACATTCTGACCGGCTCGACGCTTGAGGGCACGTTGCAGGGCAATGCTTGTGTCGATTGGACCAGCAGCGGCGATGGCACTGCGATGGTGGGGCACCATGATCGCACCGGAGGCGGCCAAAACCCCACATCCTGGCATTCGGCGCATGGCACCAAGGGCTGTAGCCTCAAGGCATTGCGCAGCACCGGCGGTGACGGCCTGTTTTACTGCTTTGCCAAAAACTAAGATCAAGCGCGCCTCGGCAGCCAACGCCGGGGCGCTTTTGTGCCTTGAAACCCCATGCACACCCGCTGTGCGAGGGATCGCAGTTGCCTTGGCCCCTCAATCGCCCCAGTTTACGCCTCAAGCAATGAACAAGGCGAAAAGGAAACCCAATGGCGAACCTCAAACTCGTGACACTTTCGGGGTCGTTGCGCAAAGGCTCTTACAACCGGATGCTTCTGGCCGGGGCGGCAGAGGCGTTTGGTCCGGCGGAGGTGACCGAGGGCGATCTTGCCCTGCCGCTTTATAACGGTGATCTTGAGGCGGAAAGCGGCGTGCCTGAGGTGGTTCAAACTCTTGCCCAACAGATCAAGGATGCCGACGCGGTGGTGATTTCCGCGCCCGAATACAATAAGGGCATCAGCGGCGTTCTGAAAAACGCGCTTGATTGGATTAGCCGTGTCGAGGGCGCCGCGTTCAGGAACAAACCGACAGTCGTGCTATCTGCCGCCGCAGGGCGCGCCGGCGGTGAGACCGCGCAATTCATGACGCTGTCCTGTCTTACCCAATTGCAGGCGCGGCTTATGCCGGGCACTTCGGTTCTGATTGCCGGGGCGATGAATGCCTTTGACGACAACGGCAAGCTCAAGGACGAGACATCGCGCAAATTGCTGGCCACGCGGATGCAAGCGCTGCGCGCCGAGGTGAGCTAGACCCCGGCACTACAGAAAATGGTTGGTCACACGCCCTGACGCATGGAATACTTCCCCAACCGAGTTTTGGGTCTAAGGGAGGTCTTCCATGCGAAACATCGCTATTTCGGCACTTTTGATGATGTCTGGGGCGCTTGCCGCTCAGGCCGCAGAAGGCGAACGCATTCAGGTCAAGGGCGAGATGATCGACACCTGGTGTTATTACTCTGGCGTGATGGGCGGCCCGGAGGCCGTGACCGGAAGTGCGCATCACACCTGTGCGCTATGGTGCTCGGCGGGCGGTATTCCGGTTGGTCTTTTGGCCGAGGATGGCACGGTCTATATGGTCCTCAAGATCGAGGGCGATGCAAATTCGGCCAGTGGCGACACCCAGCTAAGGCTGGCCAGCCACGAAATCACCGCCGATGGCATGCTCTATCATCGCGATGGTCTGAATTATCTGGTGGTCGAAAAGGTGGTGACCGATCACGGCATCACCAATCTCAATCACGAGGATTATGGCCCCATTCCCGGCTTTGCCATCCCAGATCCGACGAAGTGAGGAGTGATCAGATGAAACGTTTTATGATGATACTGGCCGCCCTTGCATCGCCTGCCATGGCACAGGATTTCTCGGACGGGTCCGAGGCGAAAACCTGGAATCTCTACGCCGAAGTCCCGGCCCGGTTTGAGGCAAAAGTCGTTGATATCCTGTGCGAAATGACCGGCGATTGCGCGGCTGACTGTGGCGGTGGGACACGGCAACTTGGCCTTTTACGCAGGGCCGACGATGTGTTGGTCTTTCCCAACAAAAACGCCCAACCCGCCTTTACCGGCGCGACGGTGGAGTTGGCGCCGTTCTGCGGCATGAATGTCGAGGTGGACGGGTTGCTGATTGATGACCCCGATCTGACGGTGAAAAACGTCTATCTGGTTCAGAA
>CBDTZA010000243.1:0-4064 GCA_965364785.1 uncultured Roseovarius sp.
CGGCAGGCTGCCAGGGGGCGATGGGCGCGTTGAACAGAAACTGTTCCGGCGCGCCACGACCAAGCGAGGAGGCGTTGATTTCGGCCAGGCGCGCATTGACGCCGGCCGCATAGGCCTTGAGCGCGGCCAGCGTCTCCGCGTCCTGCACCTCGACCGACTGGCGCGCCAGCGTATAGAGGTCAAAGCGGCGCAGCACCTTGTCGATATTGAGGGTGCGGGCGCCGAAAACCTCGGACAGGCGGCCCTGCACCGTGCGGCGCATCATCATCATCTGCCAGAGGCGATCCTGGGCATGGGCATAGCCGAGGCCGAAAAACGTGTCCGGATCGGTGGCGCCGAAGATATGCGGCACATTAGCGTTGTTGCGCACGATCTCGACCGGGGCGCTCAACCCGCTCACGGTCAGGCGCGTGTCATAGTCCGGAAGCGAGCGCGACAAAAGGAAATAGGCCGCCGTCAAAACCAGCATCACCAGAAGGACGGCCCCGCCTGCGAGGCGCAATAACCACTTCATAACCTGAGACATGCCTGTCGTCCGCCCTATTTTCCACTTGCATCAGGCCTTGGGGATAGTCAGAAATCCCGGGCGAGACAATGGGAGAGGAAAGACAATGACGAAACTGGCGTTTCTTGGGCTCGGTGTGATGGGCTATCCGATGGCAGGGCATTTGCAGGCGGCGGCCCACGATGTCTGCGTCTATAACCGCACGGCTGCCAAATCCGAAAAGTGGGCGGCTCAGCATGGCGGATCTCACGCGCCCACCCCGCGCGAAGCGGCGGATGGGGCGGATTTCGTGATGGCCTGTGTGGGCAATGACGATGACCTGCGCGGTGTCTGCCTCGGGCCTGATGGTGCCTTTGCCGGGATGAAGGCCGGGGCGACCTTTGTCGATCACACCACAGTGTCGGCCAAGGTCACCGCCGAACTTTATGCAGCGGCCAAGGCGGCGGGGCTGAACTTTGTCGACGCGCCGATCTCAGGCGGTCAGGCAGGGGCCGAAAACGCCCAGCTCTCGATTATGTGTGGCGGCGATCAGGCGGCCTATGAGGCGGCCGAGCCGGTGATGAACACCTATGCCAAGCTTTGCCGTCGGATTGGCGAGAGCGGCGCCGGCCAGATGACCAAGATGTGCAACCAGATTGCCATCGCCGGTCTGGTACAGGGCCTGAGCGAGGCGCTGCATTTTGCCGAGAAAGCCGGTCTGGACGGGCGCGCCGTTGTCGAGGTGATCAGCCAGGGTGCCGCCGGCAGCTGGCAGATGTCGAACCGCTATGAAACGATGATCGATGACAAGTTCGAACATGGCTTTGCCGTGGACTGGATGCGCAAGGATCTGGGCATTTGCCTCAGCACAGCGGATGAAACCGGCGCCAGCCTGCCGGTGACTGCGCTGGTCGATCAGTTCTACAAAGATGTGCAGAACATAGGCGGCGGGCGTTGGGACACATCCAGCCTGATCAAACGCCTGAGCAAGTTGGGCTAACTCAAACCGGCGAGGCCGCACTTCCGCCCGGTCGGGCGGCCTCGCGTTATGACACGTCACGCGATGTGGCGATCGCCCCTGAGCCATTTCACGGTGTCTGAATAATCCAACGCCAGTGAAAACAGATCGATCCCCAGCAACAGCATCAGATAGCTGGCATATCCGGGCGCCAGGTCGCCCTGTGCCAAAAGCCACAGGATAAGCACCACAAGCGGTGTCCAGATCACCACATGCGGCAGGGCCATCATCTTGGAAAACCCGCGCTCGACCAACATGATCATCCCATTCAAAAGCATCGCCCCAACCGCCATAATCGCCACCCAGGCGCCCATGGGTGCCGCCGAAAAGGCAAGCGATGCGGCATTCACCGGCACAAGGATGAGCGCCACCCAGATCTGCACCCAAAGCGGCAGGCGCCGGTAGCTTTGCCAGGTGTCCAAAATCATATGATCCCCAATTCCGATTGTGTGTATGTCTAGCCCCTGCGTATGAGTATTTCAGGGAACAATGAAAGAGCGCAATCTGTCTTTCATCGTTCTGAAAGTACTCAAATTCAACGTCTGCGCCTAAGCGATCAGGCGTCTTTCGAGCGCAGCATCAGCCAGATCAGCGCGCCCCCGGCAAGAGCCAGGAACGGCGCCATCGCCAGATTGACCGCGGTCCATCCGGTTTGTGCATCGCCACCCGAACAGTTCATCAAACCGCCCGAGGCGAGCGAGGCGAAGGTCACGCCGCCAAAGACCAGAAGATCGTTCAACCCCTGCATCCGACCACGCTCATGCGGGGCATGCGCACCCGCAAGCATGGTTGTTGCGCCGATAAAGCCAAAGTTCCAGCCAAACCCAAGCAGGATCAGCGCACCAAAGAAGTTGCTGATCTCAACGCCCTGCAAGGCCACCGCCCCCGCAGCGGCAAGGATCAGAAGGCCGATCGCCACGATACGCTCGACACCAAAACGCGCGATCAGGTGGCCGGTGAAGAATGACGGCACATACATCGCCAGCACATGGGCGGTGACGATATCGGCGGCATGGTTCTCGGTAAAGCCACAGCCCACCACCGCCAGCGGGGTCGAGGTCATCACCAGGTTCATCAGCGCATAGGCGACCATCGCACAGATCACGGCCACCGCGATGCGCGGAGTTTTCAGCAACTCCATCCGTGTGCGCCCGCGCGGAGCATCCTCGGACGGGATAGGGGGTTTCGGAATGTCGAGCAAAAGGAATAAAAACGCACCGCCAAGGTTCAGCGCGATCACCGTCAGATAGGTGCCGAGAAACGGGATCACCATCGACTGCGAGGTAAGTTTGACCAGTTGCGGGCCGATGACGGCGCTCAGCAACCCGCCTGCCATCACGTAAGAGATCGCCTTGGGGCGAAAGCCGTCGCTGGCGGTATCGGCGGCGGCAAAGCGGTAAAATCCCTGCGCCGACATATAGGTGCCGGTGATCAGGCTGCCCAAAAGGAAAATCGGGAAAGACGCCACATAAAGGCCGTAAGCGCCAATCGCGCCCCCAATTGCGCCGGCGCCGGCGCCAAGCATAAAACCCGCGCGCCGGCCATAGATTTGCATAAGATGCGAGACTGGCGTCGCCGATAGCATCGAGCCGAGAACGATCAGCGAGATGGGCAGGGTGGCAAAACAGATATTGCTGGCCAGCGATTGCCCGGCCAGCCCGGCCACGACAAAGATCATCGGCATCTGCGCGCCCAAAACCGCCTGCGCGGCCACCAGAACGGCGACATTGCGCCGGGCGCGGCGATCATCGGTGATAAGGGCGGTGTCTGTCATGGGCAAAGTGCTAGACCGCGCGCGCAGGCGCTGCAAGGTCAATTAGCTGCGCTCGATCAGATGCGCGAAAGAGCCACTGACGCGGCCTATCCGCAGTCCCATGTCAGATAGGGCAGTCCCTTCGGCGTCCTGAGCCGTGAAAAGCGGGGTCCCCTCGGCGCGCAGGGTGCTGGCATAATGAAACTCGTGCCCCGCCCATGCGCCGCGAAACGGCCCGTCAGAGGCGGTGAGCCGCCGATACCCAAGATGCAGCTTGCGGCGGGCAAAACTGGTCTCGAGCGGCAATAGACCGGCCATGGCGTGACGGGTGCCATCCGCATCAATCAGGCCCTCGCCCAAAATCATGTATCCGCCGCACTCTCCATATATATCAGATGAATGCGTGGCATTCCTCAAGCTTTGAATGAAGGTTTGCGCGCCGCTCATCCGCCCGGCATGAAGCTCTGGATAGCCGCCGGGCAGAAACACGAACCCGGCCTCGGGCACCGGCTCATCTGCGAGCGGCGAGAACAGGCGCAGCTCGGCCCCCGCAGCGCGCCAATCGGCCAGCATATGCGGATAGGCAAAGCCAAAGGCGCGGTCCTGTGCGACAGCGATCACCTGCGCGGGAGGCGCGAGGCGTGGCACGGTGCCGGGTGCGGG
This sequence comes from uncultured Roseovarius sp., assembly GCA_965364785.1. GTDB lineage: Bacteria > Pseudomonadota > Alphaproteobacteria > Rhodobacterales > Rhodobacteraceae > Roseovarius. Next base: position 3,919 of record CBDTZA010000243.1, read on the forward strand.
CAAGGGCGCGGCAAGCGACAAAAGTGCGTCGCGATCAAGCGTGGTGGCAAGCGCATTTGCGGCCGCGTTCAGAAAGGCGTCAAGATCGGCGCGCTCGGAGGCCTGCACCAGCCCCAGATGACGCGAGGGCTGCGCAAGGTCGGGGT
>CBDTZA010000244.1:0-4062 GCA_965364785.1 uncultured Roseovarius sp.
ACGTCACCATGGCGATGGCCAAGGGCGCGCGCCAGCGCGGCGTGATGATCGAGCGGAAATGGCAGGCGGATGCGTTTCAGTGGACTGGCACCCATTGGGAGGTGACCTGTACCAAGATGGTGGAAAAGGGCGGCAACCTTGTGCCCGGTGACGAACAGATCGTCATCACCGCCGAGCATGTTGTGACCGCAAGCGGCAACCACGCGCAGCGCACGGCCAAAATGCTGGGTATCAAGATCCCCGCCATTCCGGTCGAGCATCAGTTCATTGTGATGGATCAGGACCCCGAGCTGGTGAAATACCGCGCCGCAGGGGGCCGTGAGCACCCGGTCGTGCGTGACGCTGATGCGCAATCTTACGTGCGCGAAGAACGTGGCGGCTGGATATTGGGTGTCTACGAGAAACACGCGCCGGCCTGCTTTGAATTTGGTGTGCCGGATAGCTTTCGCGCCGACCTGTTTCCGCTCGATCTGGAGCGGATCGAGGCGCAGTATATGGCGATGATCCACCGCATCCCGTCTTGCGAGGACAGCGGCCTTAAGGACGATTTCAACGGGCCGATCTGTTACACGCCCGATGGCAACCCGCTGGTCGGTCCGGCGCCGGGTCTGCGCAATATGTGGCTGGCCGAAGGGTTCTCATTCGGGATCACCGCCGCTGGCGGGACAGGCTATTTTCTGGCGCAACTGATGGTGAACGGCGAGGCCGAGATCGACATGGCAAGCCTTGATCCCAAGCGCTATAGCCAGACCTGGATGACCACCGAATTTGCCGCGCGCAAGAACGAAGAGTGCTATGATCACGTCTATACTCTGCACCACCCGGATGAAGAGCGCCCGGCCTGTCGCCCGCTGCGTACGGTGCCGGCCTATGACCGGCAAAAGGCGCGCGGCGCGCAGTTTGGGTTTGTGAATGGCTGGGAGCGCCCGAACTATTTCGGGCCTCTGGATGCGCCCGAGAATTTTGACCATGACGCGCGCAGTTTCCGGCGCGGGGGCTGGTGGCAACATGCGGTGGAAGAGGCCAAAGCGATCCGCGAGGGCGTTGGCCTGATTGATGCGTCGGCCTTTACCAAGCACGTGGTCAAGGGCCCCGGCGCGACGCAATTCCTCGATTGGTTCACCTGTAACAAGCTGCCGAAAGTGGGTCGGATCAACCTGACCTATGCGCTGACCGGCAATGGCACCACGCGCACCGAATACACCATTGTGCGCAATGGCGAGGACAATTATTACCTCGTCTCTGCCGGGGCATGGACAGAATACGATGCCGATTTCCTGCGCAAGGCGGCTGAGGATAAAGTGCCTGAATTCGGTTATATCGAAATTCAGGATGTGACCACGCAATGGGGTGTTTTCGCTATTGCCGGCCCGAAATCGCGCGATGTTCTGCGCGAGGTAATCAAGGACGCCGATCCCGACACGGCGCTGAGCAACAAGCGCTTTCCGTGGCTGACGGCGCGCAAGATCGAGCTTGGTATGTGCCCGGTGAATGCCATTCGTGTGGCCTATACCGGTGAGTTGGGCTGGGAATTGCATCATCCCGTAGAGATGCAGAATTACCTGTTTGATCTGCTGGAAAAGGCCGGTGAAAAGCACGGGATGAAATTGGTTGGTGCGCGGGCGCAAAACTGGCTCCGGCAAGAGAAATCTTACCGCGCCTTTGGCAACGAGCTTGGCCGCGACGCCACCCCGCTAGAGGCCGATCTGCCGCGCTTTGTGGACCTTGAGAAAGAGTTTCACGGCAAGGACAAGCTGGTTGAAACCGGCGTGCGCTCGAAATGCTGCACGCTTTTGATCGATGGGCCGAGCGATGCCGACCCTTGGGGCCGCGAAGTGCTTTACACGCTTGAAGGCGCGCGTGTTGGTCGTCTGACATCGGGGGGCTATTCGGTGGCCTTCGGGAAATCCATCGGCATGGGCTATGTCAAACCCGAACAGGCGGTGCCGGGCACCAGGCTTAAGGTCAAGATGCTTGATCAGCTTTGGGATGCCGAAGTGACGGTTGATAGCCCCTATGATCCGAAAAACGAGACCATCCGCAAGGATGGCTGAGTTGCGCGCGAGCGTCGCTGTGATACGGGCGGCTGATTGGGCCGCCCGTTTTCGTCCTAGCGCATGAATTTACCCGGGGTCTTAACCAGAAGCTGAGCCTAGCTCGTCATAGCACGCCAGTGCCTTGGCGGCGTACATCATCGCCGGGCCGCCGCCCATCTGAATGCACATGCCCAGCACGTCGCCAATTTCTTCGCGTGTGGCCCCGGCCTTGATCAGCGCCTCGATATGCAGGGCGATGCAGGGTTCGCATTTGGTGACAACCGCAATGCCGAGGGCGATGAATTCCTTGGTCTTGAAATCAAGCGTGCCACCCTCTTTTACCGCCTTGCCAAGGCCGCCAAAGGCGCGTGCGGTGTCGGGGATCAGGCCATTGAGCGCGCGCAAATCCGTGCGGGTGTCGGTAAGGGTATCGGTCCAGGTCATAATGTCGCCTTGTGCTATATTGCCTCGCCCCTCTCTTGCCGCGATTAAAGGGCGGCGGCCTTGATCCAGATCAGGCGGGGCGCCCGGCAATCAGCATGATGTTGTTGGCGGGCAAATGCAGGGTCTCGACCAGATCAAGCCCCGCCATGCGCAACCAGACCATGACCTCGGCCAGATCCTTGTAACCGATCGCGGGGTCCTGCGCGCGCAAGCTGGCGTGAAATCGGGCGTCGCCCTCTGACGTGGCAGCACCCTCGCGCAGGAACGGCCCGTAGATCGCGAAACGACCATCGGGGGCAAGCGCGATGGCGGCTTGGGAAATCAGGGTGCGGGCCTCGGGTGCGCTTATCAGATGCAGGAGGTTGATCAGCACGATCAGGTTCTGACTGCCGTGGGTCGCGCCCCAGCCCTCGGCCGTTGCATCCAAAGCTATCACAGGGCGCAGATTTGAAAGGGCGGCGTCGGCTGCATAGGCGTCGATGCTGGCGCGGCGGGCGGCGTCGATCTCGCTCGGTTGCCAGATCAGGCCGGGCAGGGCGGTGGCGAACTGCACCACATGCTGGCCGGTGCCGCTGGCGATTTCAAGCGCGCGGCCTGATTGCGGCGCAATCCCCTGCAGGGCCTCGGCAATAGCTGGCGCGTTACGTTCCGCCGAGGGAGCCGACAGGCGCGCGCCTGTCGCCGGATGCGCGACCGAGGCGGTTTCGGGCAGGGGGCGCCGATCTGTCATCTCAGACTTCTTCAAGCCGGTCGGTGGCGGGGGGCGGTGCCGGGCTTAACGCGCTCAGGCGGGCATAAAGCGCGTCGTCCAACTCAAAGCTGGTCGCGGCCAATGACGGCGCAAGTTGCGCGGCCGAACGCGCCGAGAGGATCGGCATTGGCGCGGTGGGGTGGCGCGCGGCCCATGCGGCGGCAAGCGTCGCAGGGTGCAGGCCCATCTCAGTTGCAATGGCCGACAGATCGCTGGCCGCACGGTGCATCCAGTCAAGGCCATAGCGGGCGGCGTATCGGTCATTGTCGGTCAAGCGCCCGCTGCCACCAGTGGCATATTTGCCGGTCAAAAGCCCACCCGCCAGCGGCGAATAGGGCGCCACGGCGATGCCCTCGGCGGCGCACATCGGCAAAATCTCGACCTCGGCCTGACGTTTCACGAGGTTATACATCGGTTGCAAAATCGAGATCCGCATATCGAATTTGGCGGCTATACAGGCGGCCTTCATCACCTGCCATGCGGCAAAGTTTGACAGGCCGACATGGCCAATCTGGCCGCGCGATTTCAAAAGTGCGAAGGTCTCAAGCGTCTCGTTAAGGTCGGTGGTGTCGTCAAAGCGGTGCAGGTAAAGGATATCGACATGATCGAGCCCAAGCCGCTTGCGCGAAATATCGAACTGCGCCAGCAGATTGTCGCGCCCCGCGCCCCCGGTATAGCCCGCCTTGGTCGCAATGATCAGGCGGTCGCGGTGCGCGGGGATGAATTTACCAAGCAAGGTTTCGGATGCGCCATCATTATAAAGATAGGCGGTGTCGAAATGGGTGATGCCCGCGTCAAGGCTGGCCTCGAACATGGCGCGGCTCTCGGCCT
>CBDTZA010000245.1:0-4061 GCA_965364785.1 uncultured Roseovarius sp.
AATGGCCGCCGCAATCGGCTCGGCGATCAGGCCGGCGCGACGCGCACCCGCCGACAGCACCGATTGACGAATAGCGCGTTTTTCAACCGGCGTGGCGCCATGCGGCACACAGACGATGATCTTGGGTTTGGAAAAGGTCGAGCGTCTGTGCACCTTGCGGATAAAGTGTTTGATCATCGCCTCGGCGGTGTCAAAATCGGCAATAACGCCTTCGCGCATCGGGCGGATCGCCTCGATGCTGCCGGGCGTGCGGCCCAGCATCAACTTGGCGTCTTCGCCGACGGCCAGCACTTTTCTCACGCCATCCTTGATATGATAGGCAACAACCGACGGCTCTGACAGGACAATACCGCGCCCCTTGACGTAGACCAGCGTATTCGCCGTCCCCAAATCAATCGCCATATCCGCGGCAAAAAGACTGGGAATTCTGTGAAAAATCGACATGTGCGCCTGCGTCCCGTCGTGAAAAATAGAATAATTGCGCCGCGACTCGGCGTCGGGTGCCGGTGGCACTTATAGGCGGCGGGTGGTTCGGGCGAAAGGGCCTGTTTGGCCTCAGTAAGCGTCAAACTGCCGCCGGTTTGGCCGATTCTGCAAGGGGTGGGCATAAAGGCTGGGCACAGAGTGCGCTTGATGCGGGCCGTTTTGCGCCCCTAACCGTTCAGGTGATCCAGCCGCGCGCGCACTGACAGGCCATGCGCCTCAAGGCTTTCGCTGATTGCCAGCGTTTCGGCCGCCGGGCCAATCGCGCGCAGTGCCTCGGGCGTCATCTTGGCAAGCGTCGTGCGCTTGACGAAATCCATCACCGACAAGCCGCTTGAAAACCGGGCCGAGCGCGCGGTGGGCAGCACGTGATTGGGCCCGCCGACGTAATCGCCAATCGCCTCGGGGGTCCATGCGCCCAGAAAGATCGCCCCGGCATGGGTGATCTGATCGCAAAGGGCATCGGGGTCACTCACGCAAAGCTCAAGATGTTCGGGGGCAATCCGGTTGCTCAGCGCGGCGGCGTGCTCGAGATCGGGGACAAGGATGATTGCCCCGAAATCGCGCCAGCTTGCCCCGGCAATCGCGCGCCGCTCAAGGGTTTCAAGGTGGCGATCAATTGCGGCGCTGACCGATTTTGCCAGATCGGCATCATCGGTGATCAGGATGGATTGCGCGCTTTCGTCATGTTCGGCCTGGCTTAGCATATCAAGCGCGATCCAGTCGGGGTTTTGCCCGGCATCGGCAATCACCAGAATTTCCGAGGGCCCGGCGATCATGTCGATTCCGACCTTGCCAAACACCCGACGCTTGGCCGCGGCGACAAAGGCATTGCCGGGGCCGGTGATCTTGTCGACCGGGGCGATGGTTTCGGTGCCATAGGCCAGCGCGGCAATCGCCTGCGCGCCGCCAATGCGGTAAATCTCATCCACTCCGGCAATCTGCGCGGCCAAAAGGACAAGCGGATTGGCGCGGCCCTCGGGTGTTGGCACCACAATTGCCAGCCGCTCAACCCCGGCGACCTTGGCCGGAATGGCGTTCATCAGCACCGAAGACGGATAAGAGGCCAGCCCGCCGGGCACGTAAAGCCCGGCCGCACTGACCGGGGTCCAGCGCCAGCCAAGTGTCGCGCCGTTGTCTTCTGTCCAGCTTTGATCCTCGGGCATCTGGCGGGCGTGATAGGCGCGAATGCGCTCTGCCGCCAATTCAAGCGCGGCGCGCTCGTTGTCGGGCACTTGCGCAATCAGATCGGCCATCTCGGTCGGCGAAAACCGCAGCGTTTCAGGGGTCAGGCGCAGCCGGTCAAATTTCTCGGTCAGCTCGATCACCGCCCGGTCGCCGCGGTCGCGCACATCCTTGATGATGCCCGCCACGATGTCATCGACATCGGGGCTGTCTTCGCGCTTGGCGCTGAGCAGGGTCTGAAACTGGGTTTCGAAACCGGGATCGGTGGCGTTCAAGAATACGGGCATGTCGGGTCTCCTGTCAGGCGTGACATAGCCCGAGTGCCCCGGTCGCTCAAGCGGGCATCGGGCGCGTGGGTGGCCCCGTGCATCAGTCGTGGGTCGGGGCCTTGCCCGAGGGCGCAGCGTAAGGTCGGGTAACATCCTTGAGCGTCACTTCTAGCGCCTCGATCTCAAGCCGGACCGCGCCATCGCCCGCAAGCGTCAAAAGGACATGCCCCGCGCCTTCTTCGCCGGGCTCGAACGTGATCGAGAGCAGCGACAGAATGGTATCGTGATCGTGTCGGTCTATGCCCTGACTGGCGATGCGCAACACGTTGTCGATCACCAACAGCGATTGCACGCGTTCGGGGGCGTGGCGGGTATGGCCTGGGTCTTCCCAACGAAAGCGATTGACCAGAAGCGCAAAGCGCCGTTTGTCGGCGCGCCATGTCATTTCGGTGATCGGAAAGACCGCATCCTGTGCCAACGTCGAGATCACCTTGAGGTCATCAAGGTCAAACGCCCCAAGGTTCAGCGGCGCCTCGCGGCCATCCTCGAATGTTGCGTCACCGCTCATCGGTCTGAAACCCGTTCGATTTTCGCCCCGACGCCTTCCAGCTTGCGCACGACATGCTCGTACCCGCGATCAAGATGGTAAACGCGATTGATGATCGTTTCGCCCTCTGCCGCGAGGCCCGCCAGAATAAGCGAAACGCTGGCGCGCAGGTCGGTCGCCATCACCGGCGCCCCCTTGAGACGGTCAACCCCGGTCACCGTGGCGATGCCGCCATGCACCTCGATATTGGCGCCCATCCGGATCAATTCCGGCGCGTGCATAAAGCGGTTCTCAAAGATCCGCTCTTCAAGCACCGATGTGCCCTCGGCGGTACACATCAGCGCCATCATCTGGGCCTGAAGATCGGTGGGAAAGCCGGGGAAGGGCTCGGTCACCACATCAACCGCGCGCACGCGGCCAGTCTTGTGGCTCACCTTGAGGCCCTTTTCGGTTTCCTCAACGCTGACGCCGGCCGCGTCCAGTTTTTCGCAAAACGCTCCGACAAGGTCGATCCGCCCGCCCAAAAGCTCGACCTCGCCGCCGCAAATGGCAGGGGCCAGCATATAGGTGCCAAGCTCGATCCGGTCGGTCACAACCGGATGGGTGGCGCCGCCAAGGCGATCAACGCCCTGAATGGTGATGGTGTGGGTGCCTTCGCCCTCGATTTGCGCGCCCATGCGGCGCAGGCATTGCGCCAGATCGACGATCTCAGGCTCGCGGGCGGCGTTTTTCAGCACGGTCGTGCCCTTGGCCAGCGTCGCCGCCATAAGGGCGTTTTCGGTGGCCCCGACCGACACAATCGGGAAATCGACAACCCCACCGCGTAACCCGCCGGGCGCGCGCGCATGCACATACCCGTCTTTCAACTCAAGCTCTGCACCCATCGCCTCAAGCGCCTTGAGATGCAGATCGACAGGCCGCGCACCAATCGCACAGCCCCCCGGCAGCGACACAACCGCATGACCATCGCGCGCCAGCATCGGCCCGAGCACAAGGATCGAGGCGCGCATTTTGCGCACGATGTCATAATCGGCAACGTGATTGTCCAGAGCATGGCTCGACATCACCAGCACCTGACCATCCTGTAATTGCGACACCTCGGCGCCAAGCGATTGCAAAAGGGTCGTCATCGTCTTGATATCCGACAGGCGCGGCGCATTGGTCAGGGTCAGGGGTTCCTCGCTTAAAAGCGTGGCAGGCATCAGCGTCAGACAGGCATTCTTGGCCCCCGCGATGGGGATCTGCCCCTTGAGCGGGCCATTGCCCGTAACGATAATCGAATCCATCTGCTCTACCCTTTGTCCTCGTTCCCGGTCACCTGTTCGCCCGGCTTGTCATCCGTTCTGGCGCGCATCTGGGCCTTACGCCGCGCAAGATTGGCCTTCAATGCCGATTTTAGCCTGTCCTCGCGGTTCAGGCCCTGTTTGTTGCCGGGTTTTTGTGATTGTTTTTTACTCATACCGCTTCTTTACAGCAGGGATGAAAAACCGTCCAGTTACCCCTTGCACCACTGGCCATTAGGGGCTAATCACCCCGCCACAGTGTGCTGCTGTAGCTCAGTGGTAGAGCGCGTCATT
>CBDTZA010000246.1:0-4059 GCA_965364785.1 uncultured Roseovarius sp.
GGTTCTGGTGATTGGCGCGGGTGGGCTTGGCTCGCCGGTGCTGCTTTATCTGGCGGCGGCTGGGGTTGGTGTGATCGGCGTGATCGACGATGACGAGGTCGATAATTCCAACCTGCAGCGGCAAGTGATTCACCGCGATGCTGATATTGGCCTGCCCAAGGTGCAATCGGCCGCCGCCGCGATGGTTGCGCAGAACCCGCATGTGAGCGTGCGCCCCTATCGGCGGCGTCTGACGCCCGAGATCGCGGCAGAGCTATTTGCCGAGTATGATTTGATTCTTGACGGAACCGATAATTTCGCGACCCGGTATCTGGCCAACGCCACCGCCGCAAAGCTTGGTATCCCATTGATTTCAGGCGCTTTGTCGCAATGGGAAGGACAGCTTAGCGTGTTTGACCCCGCGCGCGGCGCGCCCTGTTATCAATGCATTTTCCCAGAGGCGCCCGCGCCGGGCCTAGCGCCGTCCTGTTCCGAGGCGGGCGTTTTGGGCCCTTTGCCGGGGGTCGTTGGCGCGATGATGGCAGGTGAGGCGATCAAGATCATCACCGGGGCCGGTCAGGCGTTGCGCGGTGAAATGCTTATTTATGACGCCCTTTATGGCGAGAGCCGCAAGATCGGGCTGAGCCCGAGAAAAACCTGCCCGATCTGTGGCACAAAAGGAGAGCGTGATGACAAATCCGTTGCTGGCTGAGTGGAAGACACCGTTTGATCTGGCGCCCTTCGAGGCCATTGGCGACGAGGATTTCGCGCCTGCGTTCGAGGCGGCCCTAAGTGCTGCGCACGCCGAGATTGAGGCGATTGCCGACACCCCCGAAGCGGCGACATTTGCCAATACGATCGAGGCGCTTGAGGCGTCGGGCAAGGGGCTTGACCGGGTTCTGTCGGTGTTTTTCACGCTGGCCGGTGCCGATAGCAACCCCAAACGCCAGGAATTGCAGCGCGCCTTTGGCCCGAAACTGGCGGCGCATTCTTCGGCGGTTTATGGCAATAAGATGCTTTTTGCGCGGATTGAAACGCTTTGGGCGGCGCGTGATACGTTTGATCTGACACCAGAGCAGGCGCGGGTTTTGCTGCTGAGCCATCGCGGGTTTCGCCGGGCGGGTGCGGGTCTTAGCGGGGTAGAGGACAGGCGCATGCGCGAGATCATGTTGCGGCTTTCCGTGTTGGGCACGGCCTTTACCCAAAATCTGTTGGCTGATGAGGCCGCGTGGCATATGGAGCTGTCCGAGGGTGATCTTGAGGGGCTGCCTGACTTTGTGGTGGATACCGCGCGTTCCGCGGGGCGTGAAAGGAGGCTTGAGGGCCCGGTGATCACGCTATCGCGGTCGCTGATTACGCCATTTCTGCAATTTTCGCCGCGCCGCGATTTGCGCCAGCGGGCGTTTCAGGCCTGGGTCGCGCGCGGGGCCAATGGCGGCGAGGCCGACAATCGTGTTGTGGCCGAGGAAATCCTTGCCCTGCGGGCCGAGCGGGCACAGCTTTTGGGCTATGACAGCTTTGCCTCTTTCAAGCTTGAAACCGAGATGGCCAAGACGCCCGAGGCGGTGCGCGACTTGTTGATGGCGGTCTGGGCGCCGGCCAAGGCACAGGCCGAGGCCGACGTGGATGTGTTGACTGCGATGCTGCGCGGTGATGGCATCAATGGCGCATTGGAGCCGTGGGATTGGCGATACTACGCGGAAAAGCGACGCCAGGCCGAGCATGATCTGCAGGAAACCGCGCTTAAGCCATATCTGTCGCTGGAGCGGATGATCGAGGCGGCGTTTGGCTGTGCCAACCGCTTGTTCGGGCTGGAGTTTCGGGCGCTGGATGTGCCGCTTTATCACCCCGATTGCCGGGCTTGGGAGGTGACGCGCAAGGGCGAGCATGTGGCCGTGTTCATCGGCGATTATTTCGCGCGCGGATCAAAGCGATCCGGGGCGTGGTGTTCGGCGATGCGAGGGCAGGCAAAATGGCCCGAGGTTCAGGGGCCGGTGGTGATCAATGTGTGCAATTTCGCCAAGGGAAATCCGGCGCTTTTGTCTTATGACGATGCGCGCACTCTGTTTCACGAATTCGGTCACGCGCTGCATCAGATGCTGTCGGATGTGACCTATGAAAGCGTGTCGGGGACATCCGTGGCGCGCGATTTTGTCGAACTGCCAAGCCAGCTTTATGAGCATTGGCTTGAAGTACCAGAGGTGCTTGAAAAATACGCCACCCATGTCGAGACGGGCGAGGCGATGCCGCGTGATCTGCTGGATAAGATGCTCAAGGCCGCGACATTCGATATGGGGTTTCAGACGGTGGAATATGTTGCGTCGGCGCTGGTTGATCTGGCGTTTCACGAGGGTCTGCCGCCCAAGAACCTGATGGCGCGGCAGGCCGAGGTGCTGTCAGAGCTTGGCATGCCGCAGGCGATCACCATGCGCCATGCCAGCCCGCATTTCGCGCATGTGTTTTCGGGCGATGGATATTCCAGCGGCTATTACAGCTATATGTGGTCCGAGGTGATGGATGCCGACGCCTTTGCCGCCTTTGAAGAGGCCGGTGGCCCGTTTGACCCCGAACGCGCCCGCGCGCTTGAGGCGCATATCCTGTCTCGCGGCGGATCAGAGGATGCCGAGGCGCTATATTGTGCGTTCCGTGGGCGGCTTCCGGGGGTTGAGGCGCTTTTGAAGGGGCGTGGATTGGCGGACTAGGTGTTTGATCCCGGAGTTTGATGGTGCGATCTTTTCTTTGGAATGGAAGGAAGCATTATGGGACAGATACGCCACGGGAGCGCCACGACGACGCACGCAGTCAGAGCGGCAATACAGCGATCGCAAGCTTCGGCCGCAGAATTGAGCCGTACATATGGGATAAATCCGAAGACGGTGCTCAAGTGGCGCAAACGTGCGACGGTCGAGGACCGCAAGACCGGGCCAACAGCTCCCTCTTCGACAGTCTTGAGCAATGACGAAGAAGCGATCATCGTTGCCTTTCGGCGGCATACGCTCCTGCCGCTGGATGATTGTCTTTACGCACTGCAACCGACGATCCCACATCTGTCCCGGTCCTCGCTGCACAGATGTTTACAGCGGCACGGGATCAGCCGATTACCTGATGTCGAGGGCGATAAACCCGCTAAGAAGAAGTTCAAGCGCTACCCCATAGGATACTTCCACATTGATCTGGCCGAGGTTCAGACCGCAGAAGGCAAGCTGCATCTCTATGTTGCCATAGACCGCACGAGCAAGTTCGCTTTCACCACAGCTCGTGGATAAGGCGAACCGCAGGACTGCAACCGCCTTTCTCGAAGCCCTGGTTGCTGCTGTGCCCTATAAAATCCATACGGTGCTTACCGATAATGGCATCCAGTTCACCCTTCCGCCGCGTTATCGGCACGGCCCTACCGCAAGCTTCTCAACCCATATGTTTGGAATGCGCTGTGCAGAAAACGGGATCGAACACCGACTGACCAAGGTGCGCCATCCCTGGACGAATGGGCAGGTCGAGCGAATGAATCGGACTATCAAAGACGCCACGGTCAAACGGTTTCACTACGACAGCCATGATCAATTGCGCACGCATCTCAGCGACTTTCTCGCCGCATACAATTTTGCGCGTCGCTTGAAGACACTCGGCGGCCTCACACCCTACGAATACATCTGCAAAATCTGGACAACTGAGCCGGAAAGATTCAAACTTGATCCAACCCATCAAATGCCGGGACCAAACACCTAGGTTTGGCGGTTTTTGTCTCGGATCGCCGTTGGCGATCCGACCGTGTGGGGGGCGCTGCCCCCCACACCCCCTGGGATATTTAGAGCCAGAAGAAGATCAGGCGCGATCAGATTGTCTGATCGTACTCGCCGACCAGAGGTTCGGTGCGAATGACTGCGTCGATATCGGCGAAGATGGCGCGCATTTCGGCCTCGGATTGCGCACTTTCGCAGACCACCACAAGGTTGGGGGTGTTTGAGGAGGCGCGCACCAGGCCCCAGCTTCCGTTGTCAAGGATGACGCGCGCGCCGTTGACGGTAACCACCTCTTTGATCGCGCGCCCCGCGAGCAGTTCGCCCGCCTCATGCTTGGCGA
>CBDTZA010000247.1:0-4054 GCA_965364785.1 uncultured Roseovarius sp.
TTTGAGAATGCTGAAATCCACAAGGCTGAGAACGGCGACGATAATTGTCGCGGCAAGGGTCGCCTTGGGCAGAAAATAGATCAGCGGCGTCAGAAACAGCGCCGCAATCGCCAGCCCGACGGCGGTATAGGCCCCCGCTGCGGGCGTCTCGGCCCCGGCATCAAAGTTCACGACCGAGCGCGAAAATCCGCCCGTCACAGGAAACCCCCCGGTCAGAGAGGCGCCGATATTGGCGACCCCCAGACCGATTAATTCCTGATCGGGATCAATGCGTTGACGTTTCTTGGCGGCAAGGGTCTGGGCCACGGAAATCGATTCAACAAAGCCGATGATCGAGATCAGAAAGGCCGGCAGCAAAAGCTGACCCAACAGCGTTGGCGACAGCGACGGCAGGGTCAGCGGCGGCAGGCTTTGCGGCACCTCTCCGACGATTCTAACGCCCTGATCGGCCAGCCCAAACCCCCAGACCGCAAGCGTGCTCAGCACCACAATGGCGACCGGCCCGGCCTTGGCCAAGATTCTGGTCAGGCCCGCCCCCGCGCCAAGGCGCTGCAACAGCGGCTTTAGACCCTTGCGCACCCAGAACAAAAACGCGGTGCCCAGCACGCCGATTACGGCGGTGATCAGGTTGATCTCGCCAATGTGCTCGACCAGTGAGACCACGATTTCCCAGAGGTTGTGACCTTGCGCGTTGATCCCGAGAATATGCTTGAGCTGACTTGCGGCGATGATAATACCAGAGGCGGTGATGAAGCCGGCGATCACCGGGTGCGACAGGAAATTGGCAATAAATCCAAGCCGGAAAAGCCCCATGCCCAACAGGATCACCCCCGACAAAAACGCCAGCGACAGGGCGGCCACCGCATATCCTATCGTGCCTTGTTCCACGATATTGCTGAGGGCGGCGGCGGTCATAAGCGACACCACGGCGACGGGGCCAACGGCAAGCGCGCGGCTGGTGCCGAAGATCGCATAAAGGATGATCGGCGCGATCGAGGCGTAAAGCCCGGCCTCGGGCGGCAATCCCGCCAATAGGGCATAGGCCAGAGATTGCGGGATCAGCATGATCGTCACGATCAGGGCCGCGACAAGGTCATTGCCAAGGGCCGTACGGTCATAGACGCGCCCCCATTTGAGAATGGGCAGCGCGCGGGTCATGTAGTTGGGCATTAAAGGCTCGGTCTTGTCAGGGCCGCCTTTGCGGGGTGGCAAAGGCGGCGCGCTAAGATGTTATTTGACGGTGTTACTTCACGGTATTACTTCACGGTGATTTTCTCGGGTTTGGCCATCCATTCACGACCCTTGAGCATGGCCTTCCAATAGATTGGCGGCAGCATCTTTTCCTTCAGGAACCATGCCGCGCGCGAGGGTTTGGTGCCGTCGATCAGCATCTTGGGGAAGCTCGGAAGCATGGTGCCGCCATAGCCGAATTCCGCCAGCACGATCTTGCCGCGCTCCACCGTCAGCGGACAAGAACCATAGCCGTTATACTGCGCCACTGGCGAGCCGCCGCGCATGTCCGCCACGATATTCTCGGCCACAATCGGCGCCTGAATGCGCGCCGCGGCGGCGGTCTTGGCGTTGGGGGCGTTCATCACATCGCCAAGCGACCAGATGTTGTCATAGGTCTTGTGGCGCAGCGTCGCCTGATCCACATCGACCCAGCCCGCCGCATCCGCCAGAGGCGAGACACGGATGAAATCGGGCGCGGTTTGCGGCGGGCAGACATGCATCATGTCAAAGTCCATCTCGACCCGCTCGACCGGCGCATCGGGTTTCTTGACCTCGAAGGTCGCCTTTTTCGCAGGCCCGTCCACGGCGACGAGATTGTGAAAGAAATTCAGCGTCGCGTCGTATTTCCTGACATAGTCCATCAGCGCCGGAACATAGTCCTTGACCCCAAAAAGCACGCCCCCGGCATTGTTGAACTGAATGTCGATATCCTTGAGAACGCCGTGCCGAAACCACGCATCGCCCGACAGATACATCGCCTTTTGCGGCGCGCCGGCGCATTTGATCGGCATCGGCGGTTGGGTAAAGATCGCGCGGCCCTTTTTCATCTCCTGCACCAGTTTCCAGGTATAGGGCGCAAGGTCATAGCGGTAATTCGAGGTGACGCCGTTCTGGCCCAATGTGTCGACCAGCCCTTCGACCTTGTTCCAGTCAAGCTTGAGCCCCGGACAGACGATCAGGCGCTTGTATTTCACCACCCGGCAGCCATCGAGGATGATGGCATTGTTGTCGGGTTCAAAGGCGGCAACGGCGGATTTGATCCAATGCACGCCACGCGGAATAAGCGAGCCCATGGTGCGCGCGGTATCGGAGGCCTCGAAAATGCCGCCGCCAACCATGGTCCAGCCGGGCTGATAATAATGGATATCGGCGGGGTCGATGATCGCGATCTCAAGCCCCGGTTTGCGCGCCTTCAGACTTGCGGCGGCGGCAATGCCACCGGCCCCGGCGCCGACGATCACCACCTCAAAGCTGGCATCGCCGGTATCGGTCGGCGTCTTGCCGCCATTGGCGATCCGGCGCACCACGCCGCCCATGTCATAGCCCGCTGCCTTGGTCGCGGCGAGAATATCAGACAGGCCAAGTGTTTTGGCCTGCGACAACGACCAGAGCGTCGCCGAGCGCGTGCCGGTGCGGCAAAAGGCCAGCGTCGGCCCCGGCAAATCGCCAAGGGCTGCGCCAAAAGCATTGGCATCGGCATCGTCCACCTTGCCCGACATGATCGGAAGATAGGTGGCCTCTAGCCCCAGCTTTTTGGCGGCTTTGGCAAGCTCTTCAAATGTGGGCTGATCTGCGCCTTCGCCGTCAGGGCGGTTACAGATGACAGAGCGAAAACCGGCCTCTTTGATGGCCTTCATGTCGGCGGCGGTGATTTGCGGGCTGACGGACAGGCCCGATGTGATGGTTTTGATTTCCAAAATATTTTCCCCGGATTACAGCGCGTTGATCGGCACTTTGAGCATCGGATTGCCGTCTTTATCCGTCGGCACCGCGCCGGCGCGCATGTTCACTTGCAACGACGGAATAATCAGCCGTGGCATCGCCAGTGTCGCGTCGCGTTCGGTGCGAAAGGTGATGAAATCGGCGCGGGTTTTGCCGCCGCCCACATGGATATTATGGGCCTTTTCCTCGGCCACGGTGGTTTCCCACTGAATGTCGCGGCCATTTGGGCCATAGTCATGGCACATGAACAGGCGCATCGCATCCGGCAGCGCCAGCACCTTTTGGATGCTGTCATAGAGAACACCCGCGTCACCGCCGGGAAAATCTGCGCGCGCCGAGCCGCCATCGGGCATGAACAACGTGTCGCCAGTAAAGGCCGCATCGCCCATCACATGCACCATGCAGGCCGGGGTGTGGCCGGGCGTATACATCGCAAAGGCGGGCATAGTGCCGATCATGTAGGCGTCGCCATCCTTGAACAGGGCATCAAATTGCGAGCCGTCGCGCTGAAACTCGGTGCCTTCATTAAAGACTTTGCCAAAGGTGTCTTGCACGACCATGATCTTTTCACCGACGCCGATCTTGCCGCCAAGTTTGCCCTGAATATAAGGTGCGGCGCTTAGGTGGTCGGCATGGACATGGGTCTCGATGATCCAGTCAAGGGTCAGGCCACGGCGCTTGATTTCGCCGATCAGCGCATCCGCGTGATCATAGGTGATCCGACCAGCCGCATAATCGATATCCATGACACTATCGACAATGGCGCAATGATCGCTTGCGGGGTCCTTGACGATATAGCTGATCGTATTGGTGGCCTCATCGAAATGGGCGGATACGTCGGGTTTGATTTTCATATCGACAGGGTAGGTCATTGCCATGCTCCTCATTCAAAGTTGTATTTGAGGTAGTAGTTTTAGCCGGGGGCGTCGGTGACAATGTCACTGATTGGGGTCTTGGGACTCAGGAAACATGCCCGGCCAGATTTTCAAGCGCTGTGCGGTTCACAAGGCTGATGGCACCGCGCGATTGTTCGATCCAGCCACGGCGTTGAAATTCCTGAAGCTGGCGCGAGATCACCTCGCGCGCGGTGCCAAGCTCG
>CBDTZA010000248.1:0-4053 GCA_965364785.1 uncultured Roseovarius sp.
CACCATCCAGCATCAGAGCTTTACCGATCGCGCCGACAAGCTTGGTGGTCTGGTCGAGTTCTACCGCTCGCCTGCGCGGGTACAATGGTCGCCCACCGGCACCAACGTGCCGGATTATCCCAAGCTGGCACAGCTCTGGTGGCAGAATATCGGCGACGCCATGTCAGGCGCCAAAACCCCGCAAGAGGCGCTCAATAGCCTCTGCGCCGATCAGGAAAAAGTGTTGGCCCGTCTGGAACGTGCCGGCATTCAGGGCGACGTTGGTCCCAAGCTGAACGAAGAGCGGGATCCCGAGTATTGGCTGAGCCAGCCCGGAGCGCCCAAGGCCAAGCTTGCCAATGAGGACGAAAAGCCGGTCACCATCGCCTATGACGAGCTGATCAAGTCCTGGCAGTAAGCATTAGGGACAGGGGCCTTTGATGGCCCCGCCCGATCCCCATTGCGCGGGACATATGTCGCGTTAGACTGCGGTCGTCGATCCTTTTCGGCGGCCGCATTTTTGTAAGACCTGAAAGAGCAAGATCATGACCCATATCCTCGCCATTGATCAGGGCACCACGTCAAGCCGCGCGATCCTGTTTGACAAGAGCATGCAGATCGTGGCCGTGGCGCAGGAAGAATTTGCACAGCACTTCCCGCAATCGGGCTGGGTGGCGCATGATGCCAATGATCTTTGGTCAAGCACGGCCGGGACGTGTCGGGCGGTGATTGAAAAGGCCGGGTTCACGGGCGCGGATGTGGCCGCCATCGGCATCACCAATCAGCGCGAAACCACGGTGGTCTGGGATAAAAAGACCGGGCAGGCGGTGCATCATGCGATTGTCTGGCAGGACCGGCGCACCGCCGATTATTGCCGCCAGCTTCGTGAGGCCGGGCACGAGCCGATGGTGGCCGAGCGCACCGGCCTGTTGCTTGATCCCTATTTCTCGGGCACCAAGCTTCGTTGGATATTGGAGAATGTCGAAGGCGCGCGCGTCCGCGCCGAGGCGGGCGAGTTGTTGTTCGGCACAGTTGACAGCTTTCTGATCTGGAAGCTGACCGGCGGGGCGGTGCATGCCACCGACGCCACCAATGCCGCGCGCACATTAATGTATGACATCCGCAAGGGTCGATGGAGCAAGACGATCTGCGACCTGCTTGATATCCCGATGCAAATGCTGCCAGAGGTACGCAACAGTGCCGATGATTTCGGTCATGCGCGTGCCGATTTGTTTGGTCGCGAAATCCCCATTCGCGGTGTGGCTGGTGATCAGCAGGCCGCGACCGTGGGACAGGCCTGTTTCAAACCCGGCATGCTCAAATCCACCTATGGCACGGGATGTTTCGCGCTTTTGAATACCGGCGACACGCCGGTTGTGTCAAAAAATCGACTGTTGACGACGGTTGCCTATCAGCTGGACGGCAAGCCGACCTATGCGCTTGAAGGCTCGATCTTTGTCGCCGGGGCCGTGGTGCAATGGCTGCGCGACGGGCTAAAGATCATCCGCGAGGCAAGCGAGACACAGCCGCTGGCCGAAAAGGCCGACCCGGCGCAGAACGTGGTGCTGGTGCCGGCCTTTACCGGGCTTGGCGCGCCCTATTGGAATGCCGAATGCCGCGGCGCGATGTTTGGCCTGACGCGCAATACGCGACCCGAGGAACTGGCGCGGGCGGCGCTTGAAAGCGTCGGCTTTCAGACCCGCGATCTTTTGCAGGCGATGCGCGACGACTGGGCGGGGGAGGGCGCCGATGCGATCCTAAGGGTTGATGGCGGCATGAGCGCCTCTGACTGGGCGATGCAGTTCCTCTCGGACATCATCGACGCGCCGGTTGACCGGCCAGAGGTTCTTGAAACCACGGCGCTTGGCGCGGCCTGGCTGGCGGGGATGCAGATCGGGCTTTATCCGGGTCAGGAAGAGTTTGCCGCCACCTGGGCGCTTGAGCGACAGTTTTTGCCCGCGATGGACGACACGCTGCGCCAGACCAAGATCGAGGCCTGGAAACGGGCGGTTGACGCGACCTTGGGGTTCTAGGCATTTCACGTAAAAGGAATAACTATACGTCACGATAGGTTTCACTCTCGTGACGCCATCGCCTATTGTTAACGGCACTTGATCATATTACTTTTCAATTAACTCATTACGGGGCCGCCGGCCCGAAGGAGCGTTCATGACCGATCCGGTCTCTGTCATTGTTCCGGCCAGAAACGAGGCCCAGACCATCCGCAGGGTTGTGTCGGTCCTGTTTGCGATGGCGGATGTGGGCGAGGTCGTGGTGATCGACAACGGATCAGACGATGCCACCGCCGCCGAGGCGCGCGCGGCGGGTGCGCGGGTTGTGTCCGAGCCGCGCGTCGGCATGGGCCATGCGATGCGTGCAGGGATTGCGGCGACGAAATATGACTGGGTCATGAAGGTCGACGCCGATCTTGATAAATTCGATACTGATCTCTTCGCGCGCATGCCCGCCGCGCGCGCGCCGGGTGTTGGTCTGGTCAAGGGCGCCTGGCATGATCCGGCGGATAATATGCCGATGACGCGGCTGTTGGTGATGCCGGCGATCTGTCTGATGTTTCCCGGCCTTGGCCATCTGCGCGCGCCCAATTCCGGGCTGTACCTGTTCAACAAGTCGCTGATCGCGCATGGCGCTTTGGTCGACGACTACGCGGTTGATCTTGATGTGATGCTGCGGGTGCATGCCGCGGGGGCCAAGGTGACAGAGGTCGATATCGGTCGGATCGAGCATGATGTGCGCGATGTGCCCCATTATAATGCCATGGCAGAGATGCTATTGAAATTCTTCCTCAGCCGCCAGAACCGCCACCTGACCACCGAGATGGTGGTCATGGCGCAGGATGGCGCAGAGGTGATCCGCCACGCGCTTGGCACCCTCGCCGCCAAGGCGGTCGCGGGCGGGCGGGTGACGATCTATCTTGCAGATGAAATCGGTCCGGCGGCGCAAGTCCTGCGTCAGGTTCTGGCGCCTTATCCCACGGCGCGGGTTCTGCCGCTGGAGGATGCGAACACCTTTGCCCGCCATGCCAATGCAACGGGCCTTTGCGTTTTGGCGCCTTTCCCGCAGGCCGGGGATACGCGGTGTCTTGAGGCGGCCGTTGGGATTCATGCAGGGGCGAGTGATCCGGACTCAGAGCTGTTGCTTATACCGGTACAACAGGCCGGTCGCGTGATTGCCGGGTTCCGTCCGGACATCACCCTTGAGAGTGAAGATGGCGAGGCAATCAAGCGCGACGCGCTTGGCCGGATGGATGCCAAGGCCCAGGATAGCATGCCGACGCGTGAGGTGTTTCAAAGCTACGCTTCGTTGCCGGAGGCGCTCAAGCCGGTCTTTCAGACTGCGGCCTATGCCCCTCTGCGGGCTGATATCTGACATCGTCGCACACCGATCCGTGCGGCACAATCATAAGAAAGCGGCGCGGGCCTGAATGCCCCGCGCCGCTTTTTTGATGACATCGGATTGCGCCTTCAGGTGCCTTTGAAATTCACTTCGCCCTCTTGCTTCAGTGCATTAAGCGCCAGATTGTCGGCCTGCGCGCGATCATTGGCGCGGTTGCGGCGGATTCGACCATATTGCCCGATACCAACGGCCAGCAGGATGATCGCGCCACCGGGGATCAGGCCGGGGCCGGGATCTTCGCCCAGCATGACCATGGCAATCACGATGGCGGCCAGCGGCGAGAACGAGGTGGCCAGAGAGACATCGCCGGAGCGTGCATATTTCAGACCAAGCGCCCAGGCGAACTGACCGCCGATGACCACGATCAGCGCATAGATCCAGACCCACTGCCAGACGAGGGGGTTAAACACATCCTGAAAATGCTGCTTGCCGAACAGATAGATCGCCAGAAAGAAATAGAATGTCGTGCCCACAGCGGTGCGGTAGATTGAGAAGATACCCAAGGGAATGCCGCGCAGGCCGGTGCGCGCCACCAGGGTCGAGGCGATATAGGACAGGGTCGCGAGCAGCGCGCCGATCTCGCCCTTGCCAAGCACAAAGCTGCTATCGCCGCCCTTGAGCGCGATCGGCGTGCCGTCATCCTTCTTCACGTAGCTCTTC
>CBDTZA010000249.1:0-4047 GCA_965364785.1 uncultured Roseovarius sp.
CCGATCCCGGCGTGCCATTGCCGCTGGACCATTGATCCAGCCCCGCCGCAAAAGGTTGAGGCATGAAAACGATGCCGTCGGTAATTGCCTTGTTCATATGGTTCCCTTTCCACATCCCGCGTCACGCGCGCATGTCCCATGCTTGTCATGGCACGGCACACCGCACCCGATGGGATAGGGAAGTATCAACAAGGGGTTAACCGGCTCTCACACCACCGTCACGGTGCCCTGCGTGAGCCCCGCACATGCCAGCTTCTTCTGGCCAAAAATATCCTGGGGGAATCGCCCTCGGGCGATGGGGGCAGCGCCCCCTCATCTGCGCACGCCTCAGGCCGTACCGTCGGGCGCTTGTCGCACACGCACGGCATTGATCTTCCAGCCGCCCTTGTGCTCGGTCATCTGATATTCCAGAACATAAAGCGCGCCCGCGCCATCCCGCACCAGGACATTCTGCCAGAGCTTGCCCGCGATCACCTCACTGTCCAGAAACGTCACCTCAGAAGGGCGCCAAACCATCGGATAGCCCTCTCGCACCATGGCTCCAAATTGCTCGGGCGTCCCAAAGCGGCCCTGAATGGTCGGGCTGGCAAACTCAAAGGCGCTATCCACATCATCGGTCAGAAAGGCCTTGATCTGGGCGGAAATCACGGCTTGAACGGCGCTGTCATCGGCGCGCGCCGGACCGGTCAAACCGAGTGCAAAAACCAGAAGATATAATAAATGTCGCATAGGCCGCCTCCATGCGAGGATCATCTAGCGCCGCCTCGCCGCCCTTCAAGCGGCAAACCTTAGCGCGCCTGAAGTCCTTGCAAATAGGCCACCAGATCAATCACCCGCTGGCTGGTCCTGATCTGGGCCCCCTCGCCGATGTTCAAAACGACATCACGCGCCTCAAAGAAATCGCCATAAATCGGCATCGGGCCACCATGGGCGACCATCGGATCGCGCCCATCAATCTGGCGCACAACCCGGCCCAGCGGAAAGGCCCCGCCATTTGTCCTGGCCAGCACCGTAAGATCTCTGGGGGCGAGGGCCAGCACCGGGCGCATCGGGCCATTCCCGGTTGCATCTGCGCCATGACAGGCCGCGCAATAACGCTCATAGGCCTTTTGCCCAAGGCGCACATCCTGCGCCATCACAACACTCGGTAAACATAGTACGGCCACTATACTGGCCCATATTCCGATCCGCATTTGCACCTCCCTTATCGCCTTATCAATCCATCCGATCCGCATTTTCGACACCACGCCTTGATCTGCATCATTCGCACGACAGGCCAAACCCTAACCGGCAAGCTCCGCCACCTGCGTCCATAACGCATCGGGCACCTCTACCGGGTTCACGCCACATTTCCCCTGCCCGGGCATGCGCGCGCCCTCGTCAAGCGCCACGCCTTCCGCCACCTGTGCCAACCGGTCATAGAACGCGCCCGAGGTATCGGGGTCGATCAGCAGATAATACTGCCCAAGATCATGCGGCGGACCGTCGGGCGCTTTCAGCGGCTTCACATCGCGGCTAACCACGCCGCCGGTCATGCCCGCGACCAAAATCTCGGCCATCAACCCAAAGCCCCAGCCCTTGTAGCCGCCCATGCTGACCAGCGATCCGGCAAGTGCGGCCTCGGGGTCGGTCGTAGGTTGACCGCTCGCATCCAGTGCCCAGCCTTCGGGAATACGCTCACCGGCGGCCTTGGCCATGGTGATCTTGCCAAGCGCCACGGTGGTGGTCGACTGATCAAACTGCATCGCGATCCCACCCTTGCCGTCGGGCACCGAAAAGGCGATCGGATTGGTGCCGATCACACGGCTTTTGCCCCCCGGCGGCGCCACGATCGGCGAGGCATTGGTCATGCCCAGCCCGACAAGCCCGCACGCGGCGATCTGCTCGGTGAAAAAGCCAAGGGATGTACAGGTATGCGCATGCCCCACCGCAAGACTGGCCACGCCACAGGCGCGCGCCGCAGCGACGGCCTGGTCAAGCGCACGGGCAAAGGCGGGCTGGGCAAAGCCAAACCGCGCATCCACCACCACCGCGCCGGGCTTGGGCTGGCTCACCACCGGCTCAGCGTCACCTTTGACACGCCCGGTTTCCAACTGCCTGCAATAGCTTTCAAGGTAGTAAAGCCCGCAAATCCGGTTGCCGACACTTTCCGCCTTGCGCACCGCAAAGGCCACCTCGCCCGCCACCCAATCGGTCGCGCCGTGGCGCCTCAGTGCCGCTTTGGTTTGTGCTTCGATCTCGTCAAGTGATACCTGTGCCATGCGGCCTCCGTCTGTTCGCGCGCAGTGTGTCGGCACTGCGCAACATGGTCAATCACAACTCATCTAAAATGATCACGTAGGGTGGATGAAACCCACTTCCCGCCCTCACCCCGCCTCGACAAGGCGACCCTGATCAAGGCGCAGGACCCGGTCCATTTTCGCCGCCAGCTCAAGGTTATGCGTGGCAATCAGCGCCGCAAGGCCAGTGTCGCGCACGAGGCCCTCCAGAGCGCCAAACACCTGACCCGCCGTGCCGGGATCAAGATTGCCCGTCGGCTCATCGGCCAAAAGAACGCTCGGGCTGTTGGCAAGGGCTCGGCAAAACGCCACCCGCTGTTGCTCGCCGCCCGACATGGCCGAGGGGCGATGCCCGGCGCGCGCGCCGACACCGACCTGATCCAACAACGCGCGGGCGCGCTCTTCGGCCGTTTTGCGCGCCACGCCATCGGCGAGCTGCGGCAAAACGATATTCTCAAGCGCTGTGAACTCGGGCAGCAGGTGGTGGAACTGATAGACAAACCCCACCTCCTGACGCCGCAGCGCCGTGCGCCGCCGGTCACTCAGGCCGGTCATGTCCTCGCCCGCGATCTCAACCCGCCCCGCATCGGCATTGTCCAGCAGGCCGGCAATATGCAACAGCGTCGATTTTCCCGCCCCCGAAGGCGCCACAAGCGCCACCATCTCGCCGCGTGCCAATGCAAGATCGACACCGGTCAGCACACGCACTTCGCCAGTTTCGCCCTTGTTATAGGTCTTCTCGACCCCTTCAAGGCGCAGCATCACATCACTCATAGCGCAGCGCCTCCACCGGGTTCATCCGCGCCGCGCGCCGCGCCGGAAAGATCGTCACCACGAAGGACAACCCAAGCGACAGCGAGACCGCCGACATCACGTCACCAAACTGCAACTTGGCCGGCAAATGGTAAATCCCCCGGATCGACGGATCCCAGACCTGCCCGCCCATCAGCACGTTCACTAAGCTGAAAATCGGGTCGATATAAAGCGCGAAGAGACAGCCCAGAACCACGCCCATCGCCGTGCCAATCAAACCGGTAAACGCGCCGCAGATGAAAAATACCCGCAGGATCGACCCCTCGGTCAGTCCCATCGTGCGCAAAATGCCGATGTCGCGGCCCTTGTTCTTGACCAGCATGATCAACCCGCTGGTGATATTCATCGCCGCGATCAGCACAAGGATCGACAGGATGATGAACATCACATTATCCTCGACCTCAAGCGCACGCAGGAACGACCCGCTGGCATCCTGCCAGGTCCAGACCTGCGCCCGCTCGCCCGCCGCCCGCAACAGCGGCAAAGCAAGCTCATCCACAGTCTCGGGCTCTGTCACCATCACCTCAAGTTCATCGGCGCGCCCTTCGCGGTTAAAAAAGCTCTGCGCCTCGTCAAACGGCAGGTAAACCCGCACCCGGTCGATGTCATAGCGCCCGGCGGAAAACACATAGACCACGTCATAGGCATTGATCCGGGGGCTGGTGCCAAAGGCGGTCTTGACCCCGTTGGGCGAAATAAGCTTGATCCGGTCGCCAATCCCCACGCCAAGTTCCTGCGCCACGCCCGACCCGATCGCGATCCCTTTGGGAAAGTCTGCGATATCACCCCGGCTCGTCTCGGGGTCGGCGACACGCGGAATGCTGCGCAGATCATCGGGCGCGATGCCAAAGACCTGCACGCCGGCATTGCGGTCGCGGGCACTGGCCATCACCTGCCCCTTGATCAGCGGCGCGGCGCGGGTCACCCCCGGCACCTTGCGGATCCGTTCGGCGCG
>CBDTZA010000250.1:0-4032 GCA_965364785.1 uncultured Roseovarius sp.
GCCCAAGCAGCATAAGCGCGTCTTCGCCACGGCCCTGACTTATCGCATAGGCCGATAGTTGCGCGGCACTATAGGCGCGGTGCAGATCGGTGCCGGGGGTGCGTCTGTAAAATTGCTCGGCGGCGACGAACTGATCCTGTGCGAAATCCGGATCGCTGGCCTGGGTCAGACGGCCAAGCGCGAAATGGCTGAAGGCGCGGCGATGATCGGTCCAGCCGACCGCCTTGGCGATGCGCAGGGCCTCCTCGGCGGCGATGCGGCGTTGCCTGGGGCGGGCTCCGGGGCCAAGCGCGGTCTGGATCGCCTCGATCCAGGCGCGCGGGGTCGATCCGGCAAAGCGCGGCGCCACATGATCGCCACTGGGATGCAGCCGGGTCAGAATGCCGGGCAGGCGGGCCTCAACCTCGCGGCGTGACATGCCGCTGCGCAATTCGGGCGCATAATAGGCGCGCAGGATCAGCATATCAAAGCCGGTCAGGACCGCATGCACATTGTCATCGTTGAACACGCTGTCGGACAGACGATAAAGATCGTTGAGCGGCCCAAGCGCCTGTGCCAGCTCTTCATGCAGGCAATCGCGCACCTCTTGCGGGCTGGAATCGCTCGGCACGAAGATGGCGATCTTCTGGCGCTCTTTTAGCTGGCTCCAGTCGGTCAGGCGCGAATTGCGCGCGGCCCGGTATTGCGACAGGCGAGAGATATTTGGCACCACGAAACAGGCGGCTTTTGGCAGGCTGCGGCGAATGTCGTCGCGGCTTACGGCCTCGATCGTGATATTGGCACCGCTGTCATTGACGCGGCTGATGTCGATACCGGCCTCGGTGCGCAGCCGGTGCAGCAGGCGGTTAAGATCGGGGATCAGGGTGATCGGCGGTCGGCCGGTGACCTGCACCGTGATCGGCCCTTCAAAGCGCGACAGATGTTGCAGCATCCGCCCCGATTCAAGCTGAAAGCCGAGATCCAGAAAATCGCGCTGAATGTCCCGATTTGAGCGTTGCGGCGGCAAAGGACGCGGCGCCGAGAACGACTTCATCGGCGGCATGGTGCTTTCCTGCTGCATCGCGGCGCGCGATGGCATTTCATTATATTGCCCCGGCACACAAGCGCCAAGCAGCAGGCAAATTGGCAAAATTACTCGACGCATCGGGCCCCCGAAATTCTTTTTAACATCAAAAGACCCTTCGCAACAGACGCGAGGGGCCAAACATCGGTTTGGGCGGGCAAGAAAAGGCGCGATCGCTTGGGGACAAACCGCACCGGGACAAACCGCACCTCGTTCCGGCCACGGCCAAGGCCGGGTCAGGGGTAGGATTGATGCTCATCCTGTTCTGGGTAAGGAGCATTTAAGGCAAAAATGTGGCAAACGCAATTCAGGCGTGCAGGAGCGTTGCGCGCGCCCCTCAATTCTGGCCCCAAAGCCCCCGATCCCGCACCCAAATATCAGCGTTGACGCCGCGCCATAAAGGCCAGCCGTTCAAACAGATGCACATCCTGTTCGTTCTTCAAAAGCGCACCATGCAGCTTGGGCAGGGCATTGGCCCCATCCCGGCGCAGGTCCTCAGGGCTCAGGTCTTCGGCCAGGATCAGCTTGAGCCAATCCAGAACCTCAGAGGTTGAGGGCTTTTTCTTAAGGCCGGGCTGTTCGCGCAGCTCGAAAAACTGGGTCAGGGCGGTGGTCAGCAGCGCATCCTTGATGCCGGGGTGATGCACTTCGACGATCTTGCGCATCGTGTCGGCATCGGGAAAGCGGATGTAATGGAAAAAACAGCGCCGCAAAAACGCATCCGGCAGCTCTTTTTCATTGTTCGAGGTGATGATGATCACCGGGCGGTTCCTGGCGCGGATGGTCTCGCCGGTCTCGTAGACGTAAAATTCCATCTGGTCGAGTTCCTGCAACAGATCATTGGGGAACTCGATATCGGCCTTGTCGATCTCATCAATCAGCAGAACCACCTTTTCGTCTGCGGCAAAGGCCTCCCAGAGCTTGCCGCGCTTGATATAGTTTTTGACATCATGCACGCGCTCTTCGCCAAGCTGGCTGTCGCGCAGGCGGCTGACGGCATCGTATTCATAAAGCCCTTGCTGGGCCTTGGTGGTCGACTTGATATTCCACTCGATCAGACGCATCCCGAGCGACTGTGCCACTTGTCGCGCCAGCTCGGTTTTGCCGGTTCCCGGCTCGCCCTTGACCAGGAGCGGGCGTTCAAGCGTCACGGCGGCATTGACCGCAATAGTGAGATCATCGGTGGCGACATAGGCATCGGTGCCTTCAAATTTCATCGGTTCTTCAGTCCTTTCTACGGCGAAGCTCGCCAATCATTTGGGTCACCCTAGATTGTCCGACAATTCACATCAATGGCGTGTGATTGCCTAGTGACAATCGTTTGATGCAGGTGTAGATCACCGCGCAGGGGCGCCACCTGTCTTAGGAGATTATCATGCCTGACACTGGCCTTGATGAGGGGATCGAGATGAAAGCGGAAGTATTTCTGCCCGAAGATTATCTGCCGGCTGAAGACGAGGCGTTTATGAACGAGCGCCAGACGGAATATTTCCGCCGCAAGCTTATGGCGTGGCGCGAGGACCTTCTGGAAGGCAGCCGCGAAACCATCGAAGGCCTGCAGGATGGCACCCGTGCCATTCCCGATGTGGCCGACCGCGCCAGCGAAGAAACCGATCGCGCGCTTGAACTGCGCACCCGGGATCGTCAACGCAAGCTCGTGTCCAAAATCGACTCGGCTCTGCGTCGGATTGATCAGGGCGAATATGGCTATTGCGAAGTGACCGGCGAGGCGATCAGCCTGAAACGTCTGGACGCACGCCCAATCGCAACCATGAGCCTTGAGGCGCAAGAACGCCACGAGCGCCGCGAAAAAATTCACCGCGACGACTAAGGCAAGGGCGCCGCGGCGCGAACAGGATTTTCACAAAATGACGCGTCGGGGCTTTATCCCCGGCGCGTTTCGGTTCAAAGGATGCCTTATGGGGTTGGATAAGCTCAACATAACGGTCATCGGCGCCGGTATCGGCGGGCTTGGCGTGGCGCGCGCCCTTGCTCTGCGTGGCGCGAATGTGACCGTGCTTGAACAGGCCGCCGAGATTTCCGAGGTTGGCGCCGGCCTTCAGATAAGCCCGAATGGTTTTGCGGTTCTGCGCGCGCTTGGTCTTGGCGAGACCGTGCGCGCCCGGGCGATTCAGGCCAAGGCCGTCAGCCTGCGCGATTATCGCCGCGACGAGGTGCTGCGCCTTGACCTTGGGACGCTTGAGAGTGGCGACTATTATTTCATTCACCGCGCTGATCTGATCGACATTCTGGCGCAGGGCGCGCGGGCGGCGGACGTGAAAATTCGCCTTTTGCAAAAAGTCTCGGGCGTCACCCCCGGCGCTCGGCCGCAGGTTCAGCTGCCCAATGGTGCCACCCTGACCTCTGATCTGGTGATTGGGGCCGATGGGTTGCATTCACATGCCCGCGCGGCGCTGAACGGCAAATCAGCGCCGTTCTTTACCCGTCAGGTGGCGTGGCGTGCCACGATCCCCAACCTGACCGGGCGTGGACCCGAGGCGCGGGTTCACATGGGGCCGATGCGCCATGTGGTCAGCTATCCGTTGCGCGACAGCACGCTTTTGAACATCGTTGCGGTGCAGGAAAAGGCCGCCTGGGCCGCCGAAAGCTGGAGTCAAACAGACGACCCTAATGCCCTGCGCGCCGCCTTTGGTGATTTTTGCCCCGAAGTGCGCGCCATGCTGAGTGCGGTGCAAGAGGTGCATCTCTGGGGGCTGTTTCGCCATCCTGTTGCCCCGGTCTGGCAGGGTGGCAATCTTGTGCTTTTGGGCGATGCGGCGCATCCGACGCTGCCGTTCATGGCGCAGGGCGCGTCGATGGCATTAGAGGATGGCTGGGTTCTGAGTGACGCGCTTGTGGGCGGACAGGATATGCCAGAGGCGCTTGCCCAGTATCAGGCCCGCCGCGAAGCACGCGTGCGCCGGGTGGTCGCGGCGGCCAATCAAAACGCCTGGAAATACCACCTGTCC
>CBDTZA010000251.1:0-4032 GCA_965364785.1 uncultured Roseovarius sp.
CCACGGCCAATACCTATGTGCTTTCGCAAGCGGTGCGCAAATGGATGGAGCCGGGCGATGCCATCATCGTCACCAATCAGGACCACGAGGCCAATTCAGGCCCCTGGCGCCGCCTTGCCGAGGATGGCTTTGAGGTGCGCGAATGGAAGGTGGACCCGAAAACCGGTCTGCTGAACCCCGAGGATCTTGAAAACCTGCTGGACGAGCGGGTGCGCCTTGTGTGTTTTCCCCATTGTTCCAACGTCATAGGTGCGATCAACCCGGTGGTTGCCATCACCGCAGCGGCCCATGCCGCAGGGGCATTTGTCTGTGTCGACGGGGTAAGCTATGCGCCGCACGGGTTGCCGGATGTGGGCGGGATGGGGCCGGATATCTATCTGTTTTCGGCCTATAAAACCTATGGACCGCATCAGGGTATCATGGTCATGCGCCGCGAGCTGGGCAATCTGCTGCCCAATCAGGGGCATTATTTCAACGCCGACAGCCTTTATAAACGCTTCACCCCCGCTGGCCCCGATCATGCGCAGGTCGCCGCAAGTGCGGGCATGGCGGATTATTTTGATGATCTGGCCGGGCATCATGGCATCACCGGTGATGCCTCTATGCGCGCCGCCGGGGTGCATGACCTGATGCGCGCGCATGAGGTGACCCTGTTGCAGCCGCTGCTGGATTACCTCAAAGACCGCAACTCGGTGCGTCTTTTGGGGCCTGATCGCGCCGAAGATCGCGCGCCCACCGTGGCGCTTGCGCTCAACCGGCCGGGCGAAGAGGCGGCAACAGAGCTGGCCAAGCATGGTGTTATGGCGGGGGGCGGCGACTTTTACGCGGTGCGCCCGCTGAGCGCGATGGGCATTGATGCAGAGCGCGGCGTGCTGCGGCTGAGCTTCGTGCATTACACCACCCGCGAAGAGATTGATAAGCTGTTGACGGCCCTCGACGATATTCTTTGATCCGCGGCCCCTGTCGCGACGTATATCTTTCAAAGACCGGGGCAGAACATGACTGATAACAGACCGACCATTCTATGGTTACGCCGAGATTTGCGGTTGGCGGACCATCCGGCCCTCTGTGCGGCCTGCGCATCGGGCGGGCCGGTCATCCCGGTGTTCATCCATGATGACAGCGTCACCGCATTGGGCGCCGCGCCAAAATGGCGGCTTGGCCTGTCGCTTGCCGAAATGGCCCGCGCGCTTGAGGGAAAAGGCAGCCGCCTGATCCTGCGCAAGGGTGATCCGCTTAACGTGTTGCGCGCTCTGGTGGCCGAGACCGGGGCAGGGGCGGTGCATTGGTCGCGGCTTTATGATCCGCAATCCATCGCGCGTGACAAAGTGGTCAAGGCGGCCCTGCGCGAAGACGGTATTGATGCCCAGAGCCATGCCGGCCACCTCATGTTTGAGCCTTGGACGGTCGAGACCAAGACCGGCGGTTATTACAAGGTTTATAGCCCGATGTGGCGTGCGGTGAAGGACCGCGAGGTGGCCGCGCCGCTATCTGCCCCGGCGCGCCTGTCGCCCGCCGATCACTGGCCCGAAAGCGACGCCCTTGAGGCCTGGAACATGGCGGCGATGATGCGGCGTGGGGCCGCGATTTGCAAGCCCTATCAACGGGTTGGCGAGGCGGCGGCGCTCGACCGTCTGAATGTCTTCACCAGCGATCCGATTGGCGCCTATAAGGACGACCGCAATCTGCCGGCCGTGGATGGCACATCATCCCTGTCGGAAAACCTTGCCTTGGGTGAGATTTCACCGCGCCAGTGCTGGCATGCGGGTCAGCGCGCGCATCATGAGGGCGCAAAAGGTGCCGAGACATGGCTGAAAGAGCTGGTCTGGCGCGAGTTTGCCTATCACCTGATGTATCACACGCCCCATATCCTGACCGACAACTGGCGGCGGGAATGGTCCGCTTTTCCGTGGAACGAGGATGGCGATACCCCGCAAGTACGGGCCTGGAAACAGGGGCGCACCGGCGTGCCGTTTGTCGATGCCGCCATGCGCGAGATGTATGTCACCGGGCGCATGCACAACCGCGCCCGGATGATCGTGGCCAGCTATCTGACCAAGCACCTGATGAGCCATTGGCGCATTGGCCTTGAGTGGTTCGCCGATTGCCTGACCGATTGGGATATCGCCGCCAACGCCATGGGCTGGCAATGGGCGGCGGGCTGTGGTCCCGATGCGGCGCCCTATTTTCGGGTGTTCAACCCCGAGACCCAGCTTGATAAGTTCGACGCAGATCGCGCCTATACCAAGCGGTGGATCGCCGAAGGGCAGGCCGAGCCGGGCGACACGGCCCTGTCCTATTTCAAGGCCATCCCCAAGGCTTGGGGCCTTGACCCAAAGGATGCCTATCCCAAACCGGTGGTGGATCTGGCAGAGGGGCGCGCGCGGGCATTGGCCGCCTACAGTGGGCGGGAGTTTTGAAAACAATGAAAAATATTGATCAAACGGGCCAAGTCGCCCTAGCGTGTTGCAAGAAGACAGGGGGACGAACCGCATGATCCTGACCGACACCACAGGCCAGAAACACCTGCCGCGCTATTTTGCGCAGGTGTTTGAAATGACCAAAAAGATCAATACCGGGCGGCTGGATTATGTCCTGCCCGATGGCCGGACGTTTCGCGCCGAGGGGCCAAACCCCGGCCCGGTGGCCGAGGTGGTGGTGAAGAACCCCGATTGCTTTGCCCGCCTGATCCGCGAGGGCGATCTTGGGTTTTCGGATGCCTATCTTGACGGCTGGTGGGACACGCCCGACCTTCAGGCGCTGATGGATTTTGTGCATACCGACAATGACGTGATCTATCACGGCTTTCCGGGCATGTCTCTGGTGCGCGCCTACGAGCGGCTGCGCCATTTCCTTAAGGGAAATTCCAAGCGTCAGGCGAGAAAGAACATCAGCCATCACTATGACCTTGGCAACGAGTTTTATCGGCTCTGGCTTGATGACACGATGACCTATTCCAGCGCGCTGTTTGACACCGGACAGGAAAGTCTTGAGCGCGCCCAGACCGCCAAATATGCCAGCATGGTTGATCAGATGGGCGTCAAGCCCGGCGATCATGTGCTGGAAATCGGCTGTGGCTGGGGCGGCTTTGCCGAATATGCCGCGCGCGAACGGGGCCTGCGCGTGACCGGCCTGACCATCAGCCGCGAACAGCTTGCCTATGCTCAGGACCGGATCGCCAAGGCCAACCTGTCGGATATGGTCGACCTCAAGCTACAGGATTACCGCGACGAGCGTGGCACCTATGACGGCATCGCCAGCATCGAGATGTTCGAAGCGGTGGGCGAGAAATATTGGCCGTCGTATTTTGAGACCGTGCGCGAGCGCCTGCGTCCCGGCGCCATGGCCACGCTTCAGGTGATCACTGTTGAGGACCGCCGCTGGGAGACCTATCGCAAGGGGGTGGATTTCATCCAGAAGTACATTTTCCCCGGTGGCATGCTCCCAAGCCCAAGCGTGCTGCGCGCCGAGGCGGAAAAGGCGGGCCTTGTCGTGGCCCGATCGATCGAGTTTGGCGATGGCTATGACCAGACGCTGCGTCGCTGGCATGAAACCTTCAACGCCAAATGGGATCAGATCGCGGCCATGGGGTTTGATGACCGGTTTCGGCGGATGTGGAATTTTTATCTCACCTCTTGTGCCTCGACCTTTCACGTGGGTAACTGTGACGTGACACAAATCACGATCACAAGGCCAAGATGAATGCCAGTAACAGACAAAATGCCAACCGCAGGCAAAATGGTTGCGGCCGCGGGGTTGGGGGCCTTGGGCTGGTTCGCCTCAGAGATGTTCCGCCCGCTGATGCCACCTGAGACGAATTTCGGCATATTCAACGAAGTGAACGTCGTGCTGGGCCTGCTTTGCGGCTGGTTCGTCGCGGGCAAGCGGCTTGGCTTTGGCTATTCCGAAGGCTTTAGCGCGGGGTTGACCGGGCTTGGCGCGATGGTGTTCTGGGCGTTGTTCCTGCAAAGCTTCAACGAGATGCTGCGGCGCGCGCTTGACAATCGCTATGATGGCCCGGTCGAGGGGCTA
>CBDTZA010000252.1:0-4020 GCA_965364785.1 uncultured Roseovarius sp.
GGTCCTGCTTGAGGCGCAGCGTGTGGGCTTTGGCGCCTCGGGGCGCAACGGCGGGCAGTTGGGCAGCGGTCAGCGGATGGAACAGACCGGGCTTGAGCGGCTGGTGGGCCGCGATGATGCCGCCAAGCTCTGGACGCTTGCCGAAGAGGCCAAGGATCTTGTCAAATCGCTGGTATCAAAGCACAAAATCGACTGTCATCTCAAACCCGGCGTGGCGCATGCCTGTTTTTCGGCGCGGGAAGTGGCCCATGAGCATGCCTATGCCGATCACCTGTGCAAGACCTATGGCTATGACCGGATCGAGGCGCTGGATCATGACGCAATGCAGGCGATCTGCCCCTCGCCCGCCTATAGGGGCGGCATCTTGGACATGGGTGCTGCGCATTTGCACCCGCTGTCTTATGTGATCGGGCTGGCGCGGGCGGCGGCGGCGGCGGGTGTGCGCATTCATGAGGGATCAGCGGTGCATCATATCACCCGTGGCGCGCGCGCCACGGTCGCCACGGATGCAGGGGCAATCGAGACCGATCACGTGATCCTTGCCTGTAACGGCTATCTTGGGGGCCTGGATCGCAAGGTCGCCGCGCGGGTTATGCCGATCAACAACTTTATCGCCGCGACCAAACCGCTAGGCGATGAGGCCGCCCGCGTTCTGAGCCGTGATATCGCCGTTGCTGACACTAAGTTCGTGGTGAATTATTTTCGGCTGAGCCATGACAAGCGCCTGCTGTTTGGGGGCGGCGAAAGTTATGGTTATAAGTTTCCACGCGATATTACGGCGACGGTGCGCAAGCCGATGCTTGAGATATTTCCGCATCTGCGCGATGTCGAGTTCGATTATGCTTGGGGCGGGACGCTGGCGATCACGATGAAGCGCATGCCCTATCTGGCGCGCGTGGCGCCCAATATGCTGTCGGCCTCGGGCTATTCCGGACATGGCGTGGGAAGCGCGACCCATGCCGGCAAGCTGATGGCCGATGCCATTCTGGGTCAG
Organism: uncultured Roseovarius sp.; assembly: GCA_965364785.1. Lineage (GTDB taxonomy): Bacteria > Pseudomonadota > Alphaproteobacteria > Rhodobacterales > Rhodobacteraceae > Roseovarius. The sequence continues at coordinate 995 of CBDTZA010000252.1, forward strand.
GCGGCAGGATTTGACACCATGGCCCGCGTGCCCACCCCCAGCTTTCCGGGGGGCGCCGCCCTGCGCACGCCGCTTTTGGCGATGGCGATGACCTGGTATTCCCTGCGGGATCGGCTCGGCGTCTGAGCCACCCCTGATTTTTGCGAAAAAGCCACACCTTGCCCCGCGCCACACAGGCGGCGGGGTTTTCATTAGCTTTTTGTTAATTTCTCGCATTATAAATTTACAAAAACCGAAGCTTACTTTCAGGAAAGCCGAATACATGACCCTAGCCCCCAACGTTTATGACGCCGAACCCATTCCCGAAGCCGCCCGCGCAGAGGTAGACAGGATGCTGCAATCGGGTGATCTGTTTCGCTATACAGCGCCGGAAAACGCCCCCGTGACCCTACTTGAGGGCGAGTTCGCAACGCTGCTTGGATCGAAATACGCTCTTGCCGTGTCATCCTGCTCGGCGGCGCTTTTTCTGTCACTCAAGGCGCTTGGCCTACCGCGCGATGCGCGGGTTCTGATCCCCGCCTTTACCTTTGCCGCTGTTCCCTCCTCGGTCATCCATGCCGATTGCGTGCCGGTGCTTTGCGAGGTGGGTGATAATTATCGCATTAATATCAATGACTTTGAGGCGCGTCTTGAGGATAACATCAAGGCCGTGATCATCAGCCATATGCGCGGCCATACCTCGGACATGGATGCAATCCTTGCGCTGTGCGACGCGCGCGGCATCCCCGTGGTCGAGGATGCGGCGCATTCACTTGGCACCACCTGGAACGGACGCAATATCGGCACGCTCGGACGAATCGGCTGTTTCAGCTTTCAGTCCTACAAGATGGTCAATGCCGGCGAGGGTGGCATCATGATCACCGATGATGCAGACCTGATCGCGCGTGCAGTGATCATGTCGGGCGCCTATGAACATAACTGGGCCAAGCATTTTAACGCGCCTGACCCGGAACTTGAGGCGGCGTTCGCGCGGGCACAAAACAAGTTTCCGCTTTATAATCTGCGACTTAACAACCTATCGGCGGCAATCATCCGCCCGCAGCTTCCAGAACTCGCGCGCCGCGTGAGCCAGGGGCGACGCAATCATGATTATGTAGCCGAGCGCCTGAACCTGTCGCCGTGGCTGAACGTACCGCCAAAACTGACCCCCGAAGAGCGCGCACCGGATTCCATCCAGTTCAACCTTGTGGGGTTGAGCGATGAGGAAACCCGCACTTTTGCCGATGCCGCCTCTGCGCGCGGTGTCAAGGTGCAGGTCTTTGGCCAGAACGTCGACAATGCACGCGCCTTCTGGAATTGGCAGTTCATCCCCGGCGCGACGCCCGATTTGCCAAAGACCCGCGCCATGCTGATGCGCGCCTGTGATACCCGCCTGCCCGCCCGCCTGACGCGGCCCGAGCTTGATATAATTTCAGACGCCCTTGTCAGTGCAGCAGAGGATGTGATGGGCCTCGCGCGTTCCTATGGGACCTGAGGGGTTTTAGGGTTGAGTAAGCAAAAAGGCCGCCTGCATTCCCGCAGGCGGCCTTTTCTGTGAGTGGTGACGAAACCAAATGCCTTATTCGGCCTGGCCCGCTTCGATAGAGATTTTCACGTCGATTTCGTCGCTGACATAGGGCGCGAATTTATCCACCCCAAAATCCGAGCGAAGCAAAGTGGTCGTCGCATCAAACCCCATCCAGGGCTTGCCATTCATCGGGTGCGCTTCAAGATTTTGGTTCAGGGTCGCGTCAAGCGTGACGGATTTAGTCATGCCATTCATCGACAGATCGCCGGTGATTTTCGCAGTGTTGTCACCGGTCACTTCGATGCCCGTCGAGGTAAAGGTGACCATGTCCCCCTCAGACGCGCCGAAGAAATCTTCGGTCATGAAGTGCTCGAAACGCTTTTCCCAACCGGTCATCATCGACATCAAAGGCATCGAGACATTGACCGTAGATGCGGCAGGATCCTCGGCGTCAAACATGATCGTGCCGTCAAAGCCCGAGAACATCCCGTAGGTGGTCGAAAAGCCGAGGTGGTTATAGGAAAACAGCACTTGGCTGTGGCCGGGGTCGAGGGTATATTCCTGCGGCGCAGCAAGTGCACCGGTTGCGGTCAGGGCGAGAGCCGCTGCAATCAAAGTCTGTTTCATAATAAAAGCCTCCAGGCGAAAAATTGTACACATCTTGCTTATACATTTCGCAGGAGGAGGCCCAAATCACAATTGCGTAGATTCAAACAGTCGCTGTGGATTGGCGAACATTTGCCGGATCAGGCCGCAAAACTCAGGGCGCGGCGCAAGGCGCGTTCGGTTGCACGATCGGTTATAGGCAGCGCCACGATCTGACGGCCCGTAAAATCGCGCGCGGTCAGAACCTGATCGCGCAAGGAAAGCTCGGCGAGATCATCAAGCGCATGCACCGCAACCCGTCTTGTGCGGCCATCAAGCCCTGTCTCAATCACCCGCAGCTGGCGGCGCTTGGTGTCGATCTGCACCTCGGGGGCAAGATCGTCGGCGTCCAAGGTCGAAAAGCACATCGCCCCCACACAGAATAAGGACAGCGAAAACAACAGCTTGATCAGCATCATCGCCGCGTCAGTGCCACCCGTTGACACAAGCCAGACGCCCGCCGAGGACAAGATCAGCACACTGCCAAGAAACCCCTTGGCGGCGCGGCGCAAATCCGTCTTCTTGGCCTTTGCCTCAGGCATCGCGGCGGTGTCATGAAAGCTGTGCGGCGCCTGTTTGAAGTCACGCGGCAGATCCGGCAAGGCAACCATTTCTTTATCCTTTCAACTCGAATAGGTACAAACTGGCCGCGAAAAGTGCCGATAATTAGGCAAACCCAAGGCAATCCTTCGACCCGGTCAAACCGGCTTGCGCGCAGACCACATCCATCGTATACGCGCCCAATCTTTCGCAATCGTTATGCACCGCGCAGTCTCTCGTGGATGGGCCGCGAAAGGGTCTTGCCCGTCCTATGAAATGCGCCTTGATAGAAATGGAGAAAACATGCCGCTATATGAGCATGTTATGATCGCCC
>CBDTZA010000253.1:0-4016 GCA_965364785.1 uncultured Roseovarius sp.
CCCCCTCGAGCCCCTCCATCATATCGCCAAAGACCGTCCCCACGGCACAGCCGCTGGTCCGGGTCTTTTTCTTCAGCTTTTCCTCATAGGTGGTCTGCCCATCGGTGCGCACCACGACGGTTTCCAGATCCTCGTCATAATCGACGCCCCGGACCACCTCGCCCTCGGCCAGCATCCCCTGATTGCGCAGAAACCCAAGCGCCAGATATTCCGGGTAATCGCCAATCGTCATCGCCGTCACGATTTCCTGACCGTTGAGGAAAATCGTCAAAGGCCGTTCTTCCACCACAGAGATGCGCATCGGCTGGCCCGCGTGATCCACCCCGTCGACCGCCCGCGTCAAACGCGGCGCATTGGGATCAGGGGCGATCAGGTAACCGGACAGATCATCGCTCAAGGCCAATTGCATCTCCTCCTTGCATTGGATACGCCCTGCCAGAGCGCAAGGGCAACTTAGGGGCAAGCGGTGCCAAGGCAAACCACCAAATCGATCTATTGGCAAGGTGTGCGCGATGGCGCGCCCTTTATTCTGGTTATCGTTCCGTTTTCCGTCCTCTTCGGCGTTGTCGCCACCGAGGCTGGCCTGAACGTTCTGGAAACCCTTAGCTTTTCGGTGTTGGTCATCGCAGGCGCCGCCCAATTCACCGCGCTACAGTTGTTATCAGACGGCGCCCCCACCGCGATTGCGCTGATTTCGGCACTGGCGGTCAACCTGCGCATGGCGATGTATTCGGCCTCGCTCACCCCCTATATCGGCGGGGCATCCTTGGGCCAACGCGCACTTGCCGCCTATTTCACCGTTGATCAAAGCTATGCCTGCGCGATTGTGAAATTTGAGGCCAACCCCGGCTGGTCGATCCCACAACGGCTGTCGTATTTCTTTGGCGTGGTCACGCCGATTTGCCCGCTTTGGTATATCTTTACCCTCGTCGGCGCGCTTGTCGGCACGTCTATCCCACAAGGGCTGGCTCTGGATTTCGCGCTGCCGATTACGTTTCTGGCGATGATCGCGCCGATGCTGCGCACCCCGGCCCATCTTGCAGCGGCCTTTGTGTCGGTCTTGCTTGCGTTGGTCTTTGCGTCTCTGCCCTATAATATCGGCCTGTTGATCGCGGGCGTGGCGGGCATGATGGTCGGCGCACAGGTCGAACTAATTCTCGAGCGCCGCATCGCCGCCCGCACGCAGAGTACATCATGATCGACAAAACCAGCCTCTGGATTGTGATCATCCTCTTGGGCCTCGGAAGCTTCGGCCTGCGCTTTGTGTTCACCGGATTGATCGGCGACCGCCCCCTGCCCGCCTGGATGCTGCGCCACCTGCGCTATACCGCCGTGGCCGTGCTGCCGGGGCTGGTTGCGCCCCTTGTGGTCTGGCCCGCGGCCACGGGTGGCGCAATGGATGCCCCCCGCCTCGCGGCGGCGATCATCACACTGGCGGTGGGATATTTCACCCGCAACGTGATCCTGGCCATCGTTCTGGGCGCGCTGACGCTTTATGGTGGCCTGGCCCTTCTGGGCTAAGCCCTGCACCTTTCACTGTTCCATAAATACTCCGGGGGAGTCGCGCCATGCGCGACGGGGGCAGCGCCCCCTAATCCGCCCTAATCCCTTGGCGCAGCGGCGCGGTGCAAGCGGTCATTGATCGCCCGCCCAAGCCCGTGAGCCGGAATGGGCGACACCGCAATCACCCTGGCCCCCTGCGCATCAAGCGCATGCAGGTGACGAAACAGATTGGCCGCCGCCTCGGTCAGATCGCCCGCAACCGACAGGTTAAGATCCGCTTCAACCGCGCCGAACCCCAGCAAAACCTCGCCCGCACGCCGCTCTGTCGCGTTCAGGCGCACAAGGCCGCCGGGCGCGTAATGCGATTGCATCTGCCCCGGCGCCGTCAATGGATCATCCGCACCGTGCAGGCGCAGTGGCTGACCCAACGCCGCCTCAATCGCCTCAATCGGAAGGCCACCGGGACGCAAAATCGTCGGCGCGCCGGCAAGACCAAGAATGGTTGATTCCACCCCGACCGGGCACGCCCCACCATCCAGAACCGCCTCGATCCGGCCGGACAACCCGGCCAGCACATGCCCGGCCTGCGTCGGGCTTATCCGGCCTGAGGGATTGGCCGAGGGTGCCGCCACCGGCCCGCCAAAGGCCTCAAGCAACCCCTGCGCCACCGGATGGGCCGGCATCCGCACCGCCAGTGTCGGCAAATCGGCGGTCACCAGCGACGACAGCCCGGCATTCGGCTTTAACGGCAGCACAAGCGTCAGCGGACCGGGCCAGAAGGCCCGCGCCATCGCATCGGCAAGCTCGCTCCATTCGACATAGTCCTGCGCGGTCTCGATGCTGCTGACATGCACGATCAGGGGGTTAAAGCGTGGCCGCTCCTTGGCCGCAAAAATTCGGGCAACGGCGTGGTCCTGGCGCGCATCCGCGCCCAGCCCATAGACCGTCTCGGTTGGAAACGCGACAAGCCCCCCGGCGCGCAAAATCGCCGCGGCACTTGCAAATCCCTCCTGGTCGGGCGAAAGACATGTCGTTTCCAAAATGAAGTGGCCCCTTTTGACGCGGCGTAGCAGTTGAAGGCAGGCCGCAATTGATTACCCTCAGAGTTAAGGTAAGTTCCATATAGGGGCGCGGCCAATCTGCCAAGTCGCCCCAGATAGATCAGGAGATTTCAATGCCGTATCGCGCACCGGTCGAGGAGTATCAGTTTCTGTTCGATCACGTTGTCGATCTTGAAAAGGTCGTTGCAACGGATCGTTTCGCAGAGGCCACCCCGGATATGACCGCCGCCATTCTGGCCGAGGCCGGGCGTATGTGCCAAGACGTGCTTTATCCGCTGCAACGCCCCGGCGACCTGCATCCGGCGCGTCTTGAAAATGGCGTTGTACGCACCGCGCCCGGCTATGGCGACGGCTATCGTGCGATTGCTGACGGTGGCTGGGTCTCGATCAGCGCCAGCCCCGAACATGGCGGCATGGGCCTGCCGATGACGGTGACGACGGCGGTGAACGAGATGATGTCCTCGGCCTGCCTCTCGCTTCAGCTCAACCCGCTGATGACCCAGGGCCAGATCGAGGCGCTGGAGCATCACGCCAGCGATGCCCTCAAGGATATCTACCTGCCCAAGCTGGTCAGCGGTGCGTGGTCCGGCACCATGAACCTGACCGAGCCGCAGGCCGGATCGGACGTGGGCGCGCTGCGCTCAAAGGCCGAGGATAATGGCGATGGCAGCTATGCGATCACCGGCCAGAAAATCTATATCAGCTGGGGCGACAACGATTTCACCGAAAACGTCTGTCATCTCGTGCTGGCGCGCCTGCCGGATGGCGTGCCCGGCACCAAGGGGATAAGCCTGTTTCTGGTGCCGAAATTCATCCCCGACGAAAGCGGCAAACCGGGTCGCGCCAACACCCTCAAGGTGGTGAGCCTTGAGCATAAGATGGGCCTGCACGGCAGCCCGACCGCTGTGATGCAGTTCGACGGCGCCACCGGCTGGCTTGTGGGCAAACCGAATGACGGGATGCGCGCGATGTTCACGATGATGAACAATGCCCGCCTTGGTGTCGGCGGTCAGGGTATTGGCGTCGCCGAGGGTGCGTATCAGCACGCGCTTGCCTATGCGATGGATCGCAAACAGGGCCGCACCCCGGTTGAGGGCGGCACCGGCGCGATTGTGGATCATGCCGATGTGCGCCGCATGCTCGCCACGATGAAGGCCGATATCTTTGCCGCGCGCAGCATCGCGCTTGCCTGTGCGGCGGCGATCGACATGCAGAGTGCCACCAGCGATGCCGGCTGGTCCGCGCGCGCCGCCTTTCTCACCCCGATTGCCAAGGCCTTTGGCACCGAGACCGGCATGGCCGTCTCGGAGATGGGCGTTCAGGTGCATGGCGGCATGGGCTTTATCGAGGAAACCGGCGCCGCGCAGTATTACCGCGACGTGCGCGTCACCGCGATTTATGAGGGCACCAACGGCATTCAGGCGATGGACCTTGTGGCCCGCAAACTGATGG
>CBDTZA010000254.1:0-4008 GCA_965364785.1 uncultured Roseovarius sp.
CGCGACCGGATGACATGCGCCGGGGGCACCGCGCCGATGGACCTTATGCATGCGCTGATTGCCCAGCATCACGGTACCGATTTTGCACGGCAGGTCAGCGACTGGTTCATGCATACCGAGATTCGCCCGCCCACCGGGCCGCAACGCTCGGGGTTGGTCGAGAGGGTGGGCACCCATGTCCCGGCCATTCTGGACGCGGTGCAGGCGATGGAGAGCAATATCGCCGATCCCCTGCGCCTGGAACAGCTTGCACAGGTTGCGCGGCTATCGACGCGGCACCTGAACCGGCTCTTTCAGGACAAGCTTGGCCATACGACCATGAGCCATTACCGCGCATTGCGGCTTGAGAGGGCGCAGAACCTGTTGCGCAATTCGGGGCTTTCGCTGACCGAGATCGCGCTTGCCACGGGCTTTGCCAGTTCTTCGCATTTCTCGCGGGCCTATAGCGCGCAATTTGGTGAGGCCCCGTCGCGTTATCGCCATGCTTAGTTCGGTGGATTAGACCCTATTCAGGCCGCCCCTTGCCTTGGTCCGCCTTGAGCAGCGCCTCAATAGTCGCGAGCCGACCCATAACCTCGTCGCGGTAATTGTCGGTTTTCTCGACATCCTCGGCATGGTGGGCGTCCTGCATCGAATTCACGATCAGACCGACCAAAAGGTTCACCACGGCAAAGGTGGTGACCATGATGAAGGGCACGAAAAACGCCCAGGCATAGGGGAACACCTCCATCACCGGGCGCACGATGCCCATCGACCAGGATTCAAGCGTCATGATCTGAAACAGCGAATAGGCAGAGCGCCCCAGATCGCCGAACCAGTCCGGAAACGCCGCGCCAAAAAGCTTGGTCGCCATGACCGAGCCGATGTAAAACAGCATCCCCATCAACAGGAACACAGCCCCCATTCCCGGCAGGGCATTCACCAGCCCCTCGACCACCCGGCGGAGCGAAGGGGCCACCGACACCACCCGCAAAAGCCGCAGGATACGCAACGCGCGCAGCACCGACAGGCCCTGTGCGGCCGGCACCAGAGAGATGCCGACAATCACGAAATCAAAGATATTCCAGCCGCGTGAGAAAAATCCGCCAATGCCGCGGGCAAAAAGCTTGGCCGCGATCTCGATCACGAACACGGCAAGACAGAGTTGATCGAGCAAGGTCAAAAGCCCGCCGACCCGATCCGTGATCGGGGCCGAGGTTTCCATCCCCAGAATGATCGCATTGAAAAGGATCACGCCAAGAATGGCGTTCTGAACCCCGGATTTATCCAGAAAGCTGCCGACGCGGCTGCGTAAAGTCATGGGTCTGCCTGTATGTATTGCCGGAAATCCGTGCCCCTCATATGGGCGCGCATCGACAGACCTGCAAGGCGCGAACCGCTAGTCCCTTGCACGCGCCAGCATGCGGCCCAAGGGGCGACCGCCAAGAATGTGCAGATGATAATGCGGCACCTCCTGCACGCCATGCTCGCCCGCGTTGGTGATGGCGCGAAACCCCTCGCCGCCCTCGCCCGGCTGCACGCCGGTCAGGCGACATATCTCGCCCACGGCGCGGGTGAAATCGACGATCTCGGCATCCATCGCGGCAAGCGCGAAATGGTCATAACAAACATAGGGCCCTTTCGGGATCACCAGCACATGCACCGGGGCCTGAGGTTCGATGTCGTAAAACGCCAGGCTGTGCTCGGTTTCCAGAACGGTTTTGTTGGGAATTTTGCCGCGCAGAATTTTGGCGAAAATATTCTGGTCGTCATAAGCATAGGGCATGGCGGTCCTCAGTCTGCAAAAAGGTGATCCTGTTGGGCAATCTCCTGCGCCTTTTCGCGCGAGATATCAAGAAAGCGAACCAAAAGATCGGCATGCTGATTGCGCTCGTCGGATTCGCGCAGGATCAGGTGGTTTTCAAATTCAGAATCGCGGATGCAATCGCTTTCATAGGTCATGTCGCCCCGGATCGTCGGCAACAGCCGTTCCAGCGTATCCTCGGGCGTCTGTTCGCCGGCCAACCCAACGCGCATGGCATGCCCGGTCAGGTAGTCATCGGTAAAGTCGCATTGCACCTCCAAAAGCTTGGTAGTTGCGCGATCGCCACAGAAATCCTGCAACAGATCAATGCTTCCGGGGTCCATGCACACGATAAGGCGGTCGGTTTCATAATAATCAAACAGCATCCGCATAAGCGCGCGGCGATGGCGCGTGCGTTTGGCCAAGGTGCCCTGAATCCCGCCCAGATCGGGCAGGGCCGTGCCCTCTTCGTTAAACAGATACTCAATCGCGGGCAGGTTGGTGACCTGGCGAATACGGTCCATAAGGCGCTTGGCCACGTGCCATTTCTTGCAGACCACGATCATCAATTCGCGCTCGCGGCCAAGGCTGCTTTCGGTTTCCCAGAACCGGCTTGCAAAGCGTCGTCCGTCGCGGCCCCGCGCCGACAGAAACTTGAACAGGCTGCGCCCTTCGTCGGAAATCTGGAACCTGGCGGTATCATTGGCATAAAGCGTGCCAAGGCGCCGCTTAAGCTCTAGCGCTTCGGCGCTGATCTTGCGGGAAAAGAGGTAATCCTGACCCAGCAAAAGATCGTAGTGATCATTATAAAAGGTCACCGGCATGCCGTAATCGGTGAACATCAAAAACGTCAGGGTGCGGGCGCTGATCTCTTGCTCGGGCACGAGATGGCGCACAAGCGTCTGAAAGAATGTCTCATCGGGAATCCAGGTGGTGCGAAAGAACCGCATCACATCGCGCCGCTTGCGGGTGAAATCGAGAATCCATTCGATGGTGCGACGGCGCAGGCACCACCATTGGCTTCCGATCTGGACCTGGATATCGCGCGGGATATCGCGGGTCAGGCCCAACTTGGTCTGCAGGTTATATGATGCGTAAAACCGCTTTGGCTGGGTCCGTTCATTGAAGACATGGCGATAAATCAACCGCTCTTCCTTCATTCCGGTCTTGATCCAGTCGCTGTCGAAATAATCAAAGCTTTCGATGTAATCGACATCGGACGCATCCAGAAACTCATGCGCATAGCTGGCGGATTTGATCGGCGCACAATCGCCCGACAACATGTAGAAATGCGTGGCGCGCGGAAAGGCATCAACCGCCGCTTCAACCGCATACAAAGTGGCCTGCACAAGCGACCACTCGCCCCAGCCGCACTTGATCCGCTTTTTGGCAAAAGTGACATTGGGATTGTCGGCCAGTTCGGTTTTGATCCGCTCGAAATGCTCAGGCTTGGCGCGGGCGTCGAAATGAATCGACATATAATCGCCCACCGCCGTAAGCATCTCTGCCTGGCGAATAATCGCCTCGGGGTCTTTATGGCATAAGAGGATAAACGCTATTTTTGCCATATTAGAAACGATTCAACCCCGAGTTCATAGATTGTCTATAGCAATAGCCGTGAAGAGGGTCTGAATAAACAGACTTTCTTTGGTTTTTTGAACCGGGTAGACATAATTAAAGCTGTAAAGAACAGGCAGCAGTGTGTGGAGGCAGTAAATATGGGGTTCCCAGGCACCTGGATGACCGAGAGTGAAAGCGTGGTTTACCGCGTTGTTCCGAAATGTGCGTGCTCGACGATCGGGCAGGCGCTTTATTATTCGGATCATGGCGAATTCTTTGATGGCGACATTCATGACGCCACCGAAGGCCTGCATAAATGGGCCCGCGAGGATAGCCAGAAACTGATCAATGCGAATGTGAAAACGCACACTTCTTATGCGTTCACCTGTGTGCGCAATCCCTATACCCGCATCCTGTCGAGCTTTTTCGACAAGATTTGCGGCATTCAGCGCAACGGCAAACGCTATCGCGGCAAGTTGGTGCCGACCCTTATTCAGAAATACGGGATTGAGGTCGGCGGCGATGATGGCAAGCAAGAGTTTGACCAGATCAAGAGCTTTCGCCGCTTCCTATTGTTTGCGCGCGACACCATCCGCTGGAAACGTCCGATGGAGCCTGACATTCACTGGTCCGCCATGTCGGGCCATGTCTCGACCTTCATCGTC
>CBDTZA010000255.1:0-4003 GCA_965364785.1 uncultured Roseovarius sp.
TTTGGGCGGCATGCGCAGGAAATACGGCTCGTCCAGGAATAGCTCAAGTGCGCCCTGCGCCACCTTGCCCCGTCGCGCCAAGGCCCCGTCGCGATCAAAGGGTTCATTGCGCCGTGCCATCATCAGATCGTTGATCGGCGCATTGGCCGGCCCCGTATCAAAGGCCAAAAGTGCGCCGTCGGTTTCGGGGCGCGCATGGCTTGGGTCGACCCATGTCAGGTTGCCGACGCCGCCGAGGTTGAGAAAAGCAACAGGAGCACTGGCCCTGATCCACTTGGCACAGGCAAAATGGAAAAACGGCGCAAGCGGCGCGCCCTCGCCACCAAGCCGAATGTCGGCGCTTCTGAAATCCCAGACCACCGGTACATTCAGGCCATGCGCCAAAGCCTCGCCATCGCCAAGCTGATGGGTGCCCCGGCCCCGTGGCTCATGCGCAAGGGTCTGACCGTGAAAGCCGATGATCTGCGCGCCCTCAAAGCGGCCAAGCACCTCAAGATGCGCGTCCGTCACAAGCCGCGCGGCGGCGTCAAGATCATCGCCCGGCCATTTGCCAAGCGCGGCGGCCAGAACCGCCTGTTCTTCGGAAGAATAGGGCCGATAGGCGCTTGGCCCGAAGCCATGAATCACCTCGCCATCGGTCTCGATCATGGCCGCATCCACCCCATCCAGCGAGGTGCCCGACATCGCCCCGAGGGCCCAAAGGCGATCTGCGCTCAACATGGCCTTTTCCTTCGTTCATTGAATGCCTATACATGCCGCGCAAACCAAGCCGGGACAAGCGATATGACCTACCACCCAAAATCAGACTTCATGGCGACGATGATGGCGCGCGGCTTTCTCGCCGATTGCACCGATTATCAGGGGCTGGATGACGCGCTTATCGCCGGTGTGGTGCCCGCCTATATCGGGTTTGACGCGACCGCGACCTCGCTTCATGTGGGCAGCCTTATTCAGATCATGATGCTGCGCTGGTTGCAGAAAACCGGGCATAAGCCAATCACGCTGATGGGCGGCGGCACCACCAAGGTGGGCGATCCCAGCTTTCGCGCCGATGAACGCCCGCTTTTGACCGAGGAACAGATCAACGCCAATATCGTCGGCATTCAGCAGGTCTTTGCCGCCTATATCTCATATGACAACAGCCCCACCGGCGCCTTGATGCTGAATAATGCCGAATGGCTGGACGATCTGAGATACCTCGATTTCCTGCGCGATATCGGGCGTCATTTCAGCGTCAACCGGATGCTGAGTTTCGAGAGCGTGAAATCCCGTCTTGATCGCGAGTAATCGCTGTCCTTTCTCGAATTCAACTACATGATCTTGCAGGCCTATGATTTCCTTGAGCTGAACCGCCGCTATGGCTGTCTGTTTCAAATGGGCGGCTCGGATCAATGGGGCAATATCGTCAACGGGATCGACCTCACGCGGCGGGTGCTGGACCATCAGATTTTCGGCCTGACCTCGCCGCTTCTGACCACCTCGGATGGCAAGAAAATGGGCAAAAGCCAGGATGGCGCGGTATGGCTGAATGCCGATATGTGCACGCCCTATGAATTCTGGCAATTCTGGCGCAACACCACCGATGCCGATACCGGCCGGTTTCTCAAGCTTTATACCGAATTGCCGGTCGAGGACTGCGCGCGGCTTGGCGCGCTGGAAGGGGCCGAGATCAATGAGGCCAAGGTGATCCTGGCCAATGAGGTGACCACCCTGTTGCACGGTCCCGAGGCCGCCGCTGCCGCCTATGCCACCGCGCGTGAGGTGTTTGAAAAGGGCGGCGTTGGGGATGATTTACCGACGGTGACCCTTGGCATGGAGGATTTCGGTGAGGGCGGCATTTCTATCGTGCAGCTTTTGGTCAAGGCCGGCCTTGTGAAATCAGGCAAAGAGGCCAAGCGCCTGATGCAGGAGAACGGAGCGCGGATGAATGATGCGCCGCTGACCGATGCAGGTTTGATGATCGAACCAGCGGCGCTGAGTACGCCGATCAAGCTGAGCGCGGGCAAGAAACGTCATGCTTTGGTGCGTCTGGCCGAATAATAGGCGGTCGGCGCACCCGGTGAGGGGCGTCGAATTTGAGTATTTTTGGAACGATGAAATGCAGGGCGTTGCTTGACGGCAAGGTTATATATGCATCGTTCAAGATATATGAATTACAGGACCGCCCTCGGGTAGCGCCTTAAGGTTGAGCGCGTGCGCGCAGGGCGTCGTTTAGAACACCACGCACCAGATCCGGGTCAACATCCGAGGTGATGAACGCCTCGCCAATGCCGCGCGCCAGAACAAAGTTCAGCTTGCCCGCAATCATCTTTTTATCCTGAGTCATTAACTCCATAAGGCTATCTGCATCCGGCAATTCTCCTTCAATATCAGAGAGATCAACCTTCATCTTCATCTCGCTCAAATGAGCGCGTACGCGGCTTGGATCTTCCTGACTGCACAGGCCCATGCGCGCCGACAGCTCGAATGCCAGAGCACAACCGATGGCCACCCCTTCGCCGTGCAACAGACGATCAGAATAGCCCGTCGCCGCCTCAAGCGCATGACAGAAGGTATGCCCCAAATTCAACAGCGCGCGATCGCCTTGCTCGGTTTCATCGCGCACCACGATATCGGCTTTCATCTCAACCGAGCGTTTGACGATGGCAATTCTCGCAGCCATATCGCCCGCTGCAGCACGTGAAGCATTTACCTCAAGCCATTGAAAAAACGTGTTATCCCCCAGCATGCCGTATTTGACGACCTCGCCATAGCCGGCCAGAAAATCACGCAGTGTTAGCGTGCCAAGAACCTCTGTATCTGCCAGAACCAGGCTTGGTTGGTGAAAGGCACCGATCAGGTTCTTGCCTTGCGGCGCGTTGATTCCGGTCTTGCCGCCGACCGAACTATCGACCTGTGCCAAAAGGCTTGTCGGCACTTGCACAAAGCGCACGCCGCGCCGCAGGATCGCCGAAGCAAACCCTACCAGATCGCCAATCACGCCACCGCCAAAGGCGACAACGACATCGTTGCGCTCGACCTTTTGCTCAAGCAACCATTCAACGGCCTGTTCGAGGTAAGGCCAGGATTTAGTGCCTTCGCCCGCCGGCAGCATAAGTGCCTCTGAGGTAATTCCATTATTTTCCAAACCCTTACGCAACGCTTCTAAATGCAGTTGCGCAACATTTTCGTCGCTTATGATCACCACGCGCGGACGGCGCAAAAGCGGCGAAATCAGTGCTCCTGCCTGATCCAGAAGGCCGGGGCCGATATGGATGTCATAGGCGCGCCCTTCAAGGCCCACATGCACGATCTCGGTCATTCTACACTCTCCAATACGTCCTTGCGCCCTGCCAAGGCCTCTTGCACCTGACCGGCCATGGCATCGACGCTATATTCCGGGCGCGCCTTTACATTCAGATCCGCCAAAACATAGGTCGGCACGCGCGCTTCATAGAGGGTCTTAAGTGTCTGATATGGATTAGAAGTGCGAAGTAACGGCCTGGCATTCTTACCTTTTACCCGAGACCAAAGCAAATCCATATCAGCATTAAGCCAGACCGAGACCCCCTTTTGCGAGATCAGCGCGCGATTGCGCTCGGCCATAAAGGCGCCGCCCCCCGTGGACAGAATCCCGCGATGACTGTCCAAAAGGCGGTCAATCACCTCAGTCTCGCGATTGCGAAAGAAAGCCTCGCCATCGCGTTGAAATATCTCGGCAATCGTCATGTTGGCGGCTTTTTCGATCTCGGCGTCGGAATCCAGAAACGGCACGTCAAGACGCACTGCAAGGGCCTTGCCCACAGCGGTCTTGCCTGCTCCCATCATCCCCACCAGGACGACGGCTTTCTTCAAGTTCCAATGCCTGTCAGCCGACACCTTTCGGCGCTCCTTTGCCAAATATTCAGGTTTTTCATTGAATGACGTGATCTTAGGCAAAAGGCCAGTTATAAGTTGGGAAAAAGAATACCCCAAGCAGGCAGAGGGACCCATGGTGCGACTGATCAAGTGGCTGTTTTATTTG
>CBDTZA010000256.1:0-3986 GCA_965364785.1 uncultured Roseovarius sp.
TGGCATGGCGGAAATAATCCTGCATGAAGATTTCCACGCCGCGCCGCCCGGCGCTATCGGCATAGCCCATCCGGTCGGCCACATCGACCTGCATGTCAAAGGTTAGCTGGTCATTGGGTCGCCCGGTGATCAGATGCAGATGACAACGCACGGCCCAGAGGAAACTTTCGGCCTTGGCGAAGGTGCTGAATTCGTCATCGGTGAACATGCCAAGCGCCACCAGCTCGCTCACATCGGTGACGCGATGCAGATATTTGGCGATCCAGAACAGCGATTGCAGATCGCGCAAGCCCCCCTTGCCCTCTTTGACGTTGGGCTCGACCATATAGCGCTCACCCTGCTTTTCGTGGCGCGCGTCGCGCTCGGCCAGTTTGGCCTCGGTAAAGTCGCGCTCGGTGCCTTTGAAAAGCTCATCCCAGAGCCTGCGGTTCAGATCCTTGGCCAAGGTCGCATCACCCGCCAGATGGCGGTTTTCCAAAAGCGCGGTGCGGATCGTGTAATCGTCGGCCCCAAGGCGCAGGCAATCGCGGATCGTGCGGCTGGCATGGCCAACCTTCAGGCGCAGATCCCACAGGATATACAGCATCGATTCAATCACGCTTTCGGCCCAGGGGGTGATCTTGTAGGGCGTCAAAAACAACAGATCGACATCCGATTGCGGGGCCATTTCGCCGCGCCCGTATCCGCCCACGGCAAAGACGGCAAGACGCTCGGCCTCGGTCGGATTGGGCAGCGGGTGCATGACCTTGGTGGCCACGTCAAGCGCCGTCAGGATCACGCAATCGGTCAGCCAGCAATAGGCGCGGGTGACGGGGCGGGCCTCGAACGGGCGCTCGGCAAAGCCGGCCGCGATCGCGGCGCGGCCGCGTTTCAACTCGGCGCTGAGCACTTCGACCACGGCGGGGCGCAGCGCGCTCATGTCGCCATCGCTCTCGCTCACAGCTTTTGCAAGCCGCGTCTCGACGCTGCCTGCGTCAAAGATATCGTCGGCCGGACAAATCAGGTCGTCCCGGCGGGTGATGGTGTGTGTCATGCTATGGCTGTTTGAACCCCATCAAAGCCCCGTGCCGTCAAAGTTCTGTGCCGTCAAAGCCCTGTGCCGTCAAAACCCTGCGCCGCCAAAGCTTTGCGGGGCGGGTGACAGAATGACGACCTGTTTGTTGCGGATCGAGGCCACGGCCAGCCCGCGTTCGTTGCTACCATCAGACCGCAGGCGGAAGACGCCGTTGACGCCCTGAAAACCGGCGGATTGGGTAAGGGCGTTGCGGCCGAATGCCTCGCGCTGGTTGGATTTCGCAAGCGCGCCGATGGCGGCAATCCCGTCATAGGCCAGGCTCGCAATCGGGTGAGGGGCGTTGCCGTTGGCCGCCTGAAAGCGGTTGTTGAACTGTGCGGTGCGCTGCGGATCGGGCAGCGCAAACCAACTGCCCTGAACACCTGGCAGGTCCAGCGTCTGGCGCGGCGTATCCCAGCGGGCAAGGCCGATATATTGTATCTTGTCGGGGCCAAGCCCGGCTTCTGGAAGCATCTGCGAGAAGAGCGGCAGCGCGCCGGCGGTGTTGGCGGTCATGAAGATCGCGTCGGCGG
This sequence comes from uncultured Roseovarius sp., assembly GCA_965364785.1. Classification (GTDB taxonomy): domain Bacteria; phylum Pseudomonadota; class Alphaproteobacteria; order Rhodobacterales; family Rhodobacteraceae; genus Roseovarius. The sequence goes on from CBDTZA010000256.1 coordinate 1,588, forward strand.
CATTGGTCTCGGCGGCGGTGCGAATGGCCGGCACGGCGCTGATCACGCCCTCTTGCGAGAAATCATAGCCGATGCTGCCCGCAAGGGTGGCGCCATTGTCGCGCACGGCTTGTTCGATGGCGGCGCGGCCCAGCTGACCGGCGAGGTTGTTGGAATAGACCGTCATGATCCGCGATTTGCCCTGACGGGTGGCGAAATTGGCAAGCCGGTTGGCCGTGCTCTGAAACGTCTGCCCCAGAATGAAAAGATTGCCACCCGCGATGGTGGGATTGTTCGAAAACGCCAGAACGTTGACGTTCTTGTTGGCCACGGCGACCGCCACGGCATTGGCCGATTCGGCGTGCAGCGGGCCGACGATGATGCGCGCGCCATCTGCCACGGCGTTGAGCGCGGCGGTCTGGGCCTGGGCCGGCTGACCGGCTGTGCCATAGACCCGCAGGTCGATCTTGACGCCCCTCAGATCAGACACCGCAAGGCGTGCCGCACTTTCCAGATCACGCGCCAATTGCTGTTCCTGCGGGCTCGCAGAGCCATGCGGCACCAAAAGCGCCACGGCAATCGGCGCGCCCGGTGTGGCGGTTGCGCCGCCGGTATTGCTCAGCGATACAGGTTGACAGGCGGCCAGCCAGAGGGCAGCGAAGACCACAAAGAGGCGGGTGAATGGCTTGCGGATAACATTTAAAACAGCGAACATGATATGGTCTCACTCCCTTTGTGCGCTTTGCCTTAGGCCAGACGCGATTGCGGGCGATAATAAACGTCACAGAGGGCGGGTCCAGTGGTGAATCTTAACAAGCAAAAACTGGCTCCCGGCCTGTACCTGATCGCAACGCCGATCGGCACCGCGCGCGACATCACGCTGCGGGCGCTTGATATCCTGGCCTCGGCGGACGTGATCACCGCCGAAGACACCAGAAGCCTGCGCCATCTGATGGATATTCACGGTGTGCCGGTGGGCGAGCGCCCCTTCTGGGCCTATCACGATCATAACGGCGCGCGCATGCGTCCGCGCATCCTTGGGGCGCTGGCCGAAGGCAAATCGGTGGTCTATGCCTCTGAGGCCGGCACGCCGATGGTGGCCGATCCCGGCTTTGATCTGGGACGCGAAGCGGTGGCCGAAGGCTATGACCTTATCTCGGCGCCGGGGCCCTCGGCGGTGATCACGGCACTGACATTGGCGGGCTTGCCGACGGATCGGTTCTTGTTCGCGGGCTTTTTGCCCAATGCTTCGGGCAAGCGCAAAACCGTGCTGGGCGAATTGGCGGCGGTGCCCGCGACGCTGGCGTTTTACGAATCGCCCAAGCGGGTGGCGGCGATGCTGCGCGATGCGGCGCTGGTCTTGGGGGGTGCGCGCGAGGCGGCGATGTGCCGGGAATTGACCAAGAAATTCGAAGAGGTGCGGCGCGGTACGCTGGATGAGCTGGCCGCAAGCTGCGCCGAGGCGTCCCTCAAGGGCGAGATCGTGGTGATCATTGATCGCGGGCGTTCAACAAATGTTAGCGAAGAGGATTTAGACCTTGCTTTGACCAAGGCGCTGACGGGGCATTCGGTGCGCGACGCCGCCGATGCGGTGACGGCCGAGCTTGGCCTGCCACGGCGACAGGTCTATCAGCGTGCGCTGCACCTTGCGGCGCAAGATTAGGATACTTGCGTGAAGGGGCGCGACGGGGATGGATCAGGGTGATGTTGATCGTGCCGGGGCCTCTGTTGCCGCGCGACGCCGGGAAAAAGGCCAACGCGCCTATCTGTCCGGACAGGCCGCCGAGCAAAGCGTGATCCGCGCCTACGCCGCGCGTGGTACGTCAGTTTTGCAAAGCCGCTGGCGCGGGCAGGGCGGCGAGATTGACCTTATCCTGCGCGACACAGAGGTTTACGTGTTTTGCGAGGTCAAAAAGGCGGCGACAGTTGATCTTGCCATGGCGCGATTGCGCCCGGCGCAGGCCCGCCGGATTTGTGCGGCGGCGGCGGAATATCTTGGCCACACCCCCGAGGGACAGCTTGCCTCGGTGCGGTTTGATCTTGCGGCGGTCGATGCATCGGGCGCAGTCGAGGTCATTGAAAATGCCTTTGGTCATTTCTGAATTGCACCTTTGCCGCCCATGCCGCATGTAAGTGGCAGACCTGAAAGAAGGGGCAAAGCATGAAAATCGCGTTTCAGATGGACCCGATCGGGCCGATCAACATCAATGGAGACAGCACGTTCCGTCTGGCCGAAGAGGCGCAGGCGCGCGGGCATGAGCTGTTTTATTACACGCCCGACAAGCTCGCCTATGACGAGGGGCGCATCACCGCGCGCGGTTGGCCGCTTAGCGTTCAACGGGTTCAGGGCGATCATTTTCGTCTTGGCGAGGAAGCGACGGTTGATCTGGCGGATTTCGACGTGGTCTGGCTGCGTCAGG
>CBDTZA010000257.1:0-3976 GCA_965364785.1 uncultured Roseovarius sp.
TCGCGCCGGAAATGCGCGCGCTGGACGATGCGGCGCGCGAAAAGGGGCTTTGTGTGGTCAACGAGATCGGCCTTGATCCGGGCATTGACCATTTGATGGCGCATCACCTTGTGGCCGAATATCGTGCCTCGGGTGCCTATGACGTCGGCAATGATATCTCGTTCATTTCCTATTGTGGCGGCATTCCGAAGCACCCCAATCCGTTTCGCTATAAGTTCAGCTGGTCGCCCTTTGGGGTGCTCAAGGCGCTGCGCTCGCCGTCGCGCTCGATCCGTGATTACAGCGAGCTGAATGTCGCGCGTCCCTGGGATGCGATCAGCAGCTATAGCGCGCCCTTGCCGATCCCCGAGACGTTTGAGGTTTACCCGAACCGCGATTCGCTGCCGTTCATCGAGGATTACCGGTTTGATCCGGCCTGGCCCGTCAAGGAATTCGTGCGCGGCACGCTGCGTCTGAATGGCTGGACCGAGGCCTGGGGCGATGTCTTTGCCGAAATCGAGACGCTGAGCGGCCCCGAGGGTGATGCGCGCCTGAAAGAGATGTCGGACACGTTCTGGGACGAGAATGCCTATGATGAGGGCGAGCCGGATCGCGTTGTTCTGTGTGTCGGTCTCAAGGTCGAAAAGGCGGGCGTGTCGGTCTGGCATAAAAGCTATGTGATGGATGCCTGGGGCGATGCGCGCGGCACCGCGATGGCGCGGTTGGTGTCGGTGCCGATGTCCTTGGCGGTCGAAGCGGTGCTGAACCGTGAAATCCCCGCCGGGGTGTCGCCCGCGCCGCATGACCCCAAGCTGGTCAGCCGTTTTCTGGCCGAGGTGGACCGCCTTGCGCAGCATTTGCAGGTGGTGGATCACCTCGCCTGAGAAAAGCGCCACTTCGTCAGCCCTGACAGGCCGCCTCGTTCTCGGGGTGGCCTGTGTGGCGTGTAACCTTAGCCGCCGCGAATCAGTTCGTCTTCGTCATCCATCGCCGAGAGGCCGAGGGCATCAAGCCCGTTTTCCAGATGATCCGACAGGTGCGGCGAGCCGAGCAGGTAATCCGCAGTCGGCGTAGTCGCTTCTTCGGTGGCGGTGCGTTTCGCCTCTTCCAGTTCTGAGGCGTCAAAGCTATCGCGTCCGATCCACATGACCGCGACGAGGCTTGCTTTTTCCTCGTCGGTCAACTGGTCGATAAAGGCCCTGAGTTCGCCTTCGGCGCGGCCCAATTCGCGGGACATCAGAATGACCTGCGCGATCTTATGTACTGAAATATCCAGCATGGCGTTTCTCCTGTTGCGCTATTCTATCACAGAATTGGCGCGCCGGGGCATCTGCGTCTTTGATCTTACGCAAATAGCCGGTAATAGGCCCAATCCGGCAAAAGCCGCGACAGGCGAAAGAGATAGCTGAACCCACGCGGGAAATGCCGCACAAAGGTGGTGTCGTCGCACATCAGTTCAAACATCTCTTGCGCGGCCGCCTCGGGCGTCATGATGAACGGCATCTTGAAGTCGTTCTTGTCGGTCAGCCGGGTCTTGATAAAGCCGGGATTTGCCAGTTGCACCCGCACGCCCGTGCGCCACAGATCGGCGCGCATCGATTCCGCCAGAGACATAACCCCCGCCTTGGACGCGCCATAGCCGATCGCGCCGGGCAGGCCCCGAAAGCCCGAGAGCGACCCGGTCATCACCACATGCCCCGCATCCCGCGCCACCATATCGGGCAGAACCGCGCCCGCCACCCGCACCGCGCCGGTGAAATTCACATCGGCCATGGCGATGGCGTGCTCGGCGTTCCAGTCGCCCGCAGGCATTGGCCAATAGACCCCTGCGAGATAGACCATTCCGTCAATCCGGCCGATCTCGGCGACGGCCTTGGCCACGCTTGCCGTGTCGGTCACATCGACGCTTATGGCGCGCGCGCGTCCGGGCAGATCCGTCACCAGGGCGTCAAGCCGATCGGCATTGCGCGCCGATACGATAACCTCGGCCCCGGCAGCGCTTAGCTTATGGGCCAGTGCCGCGCCAAGGCCTTCGCTTGCGCCGACCAGCCAGTATTTCTTGCCCTGCCAGTCCATTATGCATCCACCCGGCGCATGGTCGCGACAAGCTCGGCCACCTTGATGCCGAATTTGCGGAACTGGCTTCGGTTTACCACCACGCCATTGGGGGCGAGATACATCCAGTCGGTCACGCTAAGGACATGACCGCCCGCCTCTTTGGGCAGGCGGATACGATAACAAAGCCGCGCCGCAGACCCCAGTTGTCGGCCATGCCCCGTGCCGACAAGATCATCGGCCTCGGCGCGGATCGACCCGTCATTGCCAAGCTCAAGCTGCCATTCACGGTCCTGGCTATTGCCACTGTCATACTCAAAATGCTCGCGCATCACGCCGCGATTGCCGTGCCATTTCGCCATGAAATCTCCGGTAAAGCGCGACACGACACGGCCCGTGGGGCCATAAATAACGCCATCGCATTTGATCGCGCCATCAAGGTGTTCGCGCAGGTCGATTTGATCGCTGCCGCCGGTGTAATCCTCTGGGCGTTGTGCGCCGAACCCGGCAAATCGCTCGCGAAGTATGCTCAGCGCCAGCATTAACAGCGCGCCGATAAGAATATAGGTTAGGGCCTCCATCGGATCAGTTCCTTTCGTCAATCGGTGTGCGGGCCAAAAGCGCGATGGCCACAAGTTTCAGGACACAGGGCACGGCGCCATAAAGCAGGCTCAGCAACCAAAGCGCATCGGTGTTATTGCTCTGGCCCGCCGCGAACCCGCCCGCCTGAAGCAGTGGCAAAAGCGACACGGCGGCCAGCGCCAGCGTGAATTTCGACACGAACGACCAGAGGCCAAACCCCTCCGCGGCATTGGGTGAAATCGCGGCCATTCGGGTGGCGAAAAGGGCCGGCAAAAGGGTCATATCCGCGCCAAGGGCGGCGCCTGAGACCAGACAGATCACACCAAAGGCCCAGAGATCACCGGCCCCAAGCGTGATCGCCCCGGCGAAGGCCGCAATCGACAAGGCCATGCCCGAAAGCAGCACGGGCTTTGCGCCAAAGGTCTCGGCCAGCCGACCCCAGACCGGTGCGGCGATAGCGGCCGAGAGGAAGAACAGCAACAGGAATGGCCCTTCCCATCCCGGCGCGGCAAGGCGGCTTTCGACAAAGAACAAAAACAGGGTCGAGCTGACCGCGACGGGGGCGGCATTTACCAGCGCCACCAACAGTAACCGCCGCGCCACGGGGTCGCGCAGAACCGGGCCAAAGCCTGTGCTGTCGGGCAGCTCTGCACCTTGCCACTGGCCCGCCATGGCCCAGATTGCGACCAATGCCAGCCCCAGAAAGGCCAGCGAAAACCCGGCATAGCCGCCAAGGACCAAAGGCGCGACCGCCGCCGCGCATATGCCCAAAAGCGCGCCGGTTTCGCGCCACCGGGCCAGCCGCAGATGCCCCTGACCGGGTAGTTGGTTGGCACTTGCCACGCCTTGGGCATAAAAACAGATCGTGAGGTAGCTAAAGGCGGAAAACACCACCGTCAGCATGCAGGCAAACCACCACAACGGCGCAATCGGCGGGTGCATGGCAAACAGGCCAAGCATTGCCGCGGCCATCGCCAGCACCGCAATCCAGATCGTCGTGGCGCGATGCGCGCGCAAGCGTTCCGACAAACGCCCCAAAAGCGGGTCCTGCACAACATCCAAAAGCCGCAACCCGAACAGCACCGTGCCAAGCGCGGCCAGCGACACGCCATATTCATCCACGTAGAACTTGGGCGCGTGAATATAAAGCGGCAGGCCGGCCGAGGCCAGAAGCGCGGCAAAGACCGCAAAGCCGGACAGGCGCGGCGCGGTCGTGGGGGCTATGATCGCGTGGCTCATCGGCTGATGTCTTCTGCCGGGGGGTTGGGGGGCGAGCGAAAGCGCGCGCCTTTCCACCATAGCTTGAGCGCCTGCCAATGGATCAGCGCCAGCACCCGGCGTGACCCGAACGGTCGGCGCA
>CBDTZA010000258.1:0-3966 GCA_965364785.1 uncultured Roseovarius sp.
GGCCTCAACCGCATAGGCCGTCGAGGATGGCATGACGTTCGCATACGGCACGGCGTCGTAATCCTCCGCCTCGGACGCATAGGCCGATTGGCGCACAGTCATCCGGTAGAGGCAATAGCCGGTTAATGCGGCCAGCGCCAAGGTTAGGAACAGCCAGAAGCCTTCCGGTCCGGTTACCCCCATCAACCACGCCACAAAAGGCGGGCCAGAAATAGCGCCAAGACCGTTGACAAAGAGCAACCCGCCCGAGGCCGCGGCCATTTCTTCAGTTTCCAGATAGTCATTGGTATAGGCAATCAAGAGAGAATAGAGCGGCTGTGCGAGGCCACCAGACAAAAGAGCGGCAAAAATCAGCGCTTCGAAATAGCCGCTAAATACATACCCGACAGCTGAGGCCAGTGACGCCAAGCCAGCAATGACCGTGATCAATACGCGCCGATCCATCCGGTCTGAAAGCCAGCCAATCGGATATTGCAAAATGATGCCGCCGATAAAAAAGGACGAGACAAGAATTGCGATGCTCTGCACGCTCATGCCCGCCTCGGTCCCGTAAACCGCCGACATGCCGAATTGCGCGGAAAAGACGAACCCCATCAGGAACATGCCGACGAACCCCGTGGGGGACCGCGTGTAGAGCGCCATCAGGCTCATTGGTTTGACGGTGTCAAAGGCTGGCGTCGGGGCGACGGCCAAAAGGATCGGCGCGAAAGACAATGAGACGAGAACCGATGGGATGATAAAGAGAACATAACCGCCGGGATCGCCAAAGTTCAGGATGCCCTGCCCCATCACCAGCCCGATCAACTGGCACAGCATATAGGCAGACAACGCTTGGCCCCGCGTTTCATTGGTAGCGGAATTGTTCAGCCAGCTTTCCGTAGTCACATAAACGCCCGATAGCGAAAAGCCGATGATGACGCGCAGGAGCATCCAGAAATAGGCGTTTGGCAGGACAGGATAGAGGATGAGGGCTGCTGAAATGAACGACCCGAGCGCCGCGAACACCCGCACATGGCCGACCCGCCGGATCATTTTGGGGGCCAAGCGCGACCCGCCCAAGAACCCGACGAAATAGGCGGATGCGATCAGCGAGAGCTGGAAGGTCGAAAACCCTTCAATCCCGCCGCGAATACCCATGAGAGAGCCTTGCAGCGAATTGCCTACCTGAAGCAGCATAAGGCCTAACAAAATAGCCCACGCGCTTGCGATTACCTGTCTCATGGCGATGTTCCGCCCTTCTGCGTCATTGTTTCACTATGACAGGCAGTTATCTGGAAACCTGTCACAAAACGACGCGTTCTCGCCTCGTTAGCAACTGTTTGCGTCAAAATTTAGGTAAGAGCAGCGATGCATCCCCATAGGAGAAGAAGCGATACTTCTCAGACACGGCATGGGCATAGATATCGCGAATCCTGTCTGCCCCCATCAGCGCCGAGACGAGCATCATTAAAGTGGATTTCGGCAGGTGAAAATTGGTCATCAAGCCATCGGCGATCTTAAAGCGGTAGCCGGGGTAAATGAAAATCTGCGTATCGCCTTGCCATGCTGTCAGGACACCATCGTCCTGCGTGGCCGTCTCAATCAAACGCAGCGCGGTGGTGCCAACCGGGATAATGCGGCCACCCTTGGCTTTGGTCTGCATGATCTCTGCCGCCGCAGTCGCACTGATATCGCCCCATTCAGCGTGCATCTTATGGGTGGTCACGTCATCCACCGTGACCGGCAAAAACGTGCCCGCCCCGACATGCAGTGTGACGAAGGTAAAATCGACACCGATATCGCTGAGCTGTGCAAGCAGGGCTTCGTCAAAGTGCAAAGACGCCGTGGGGGCGGCAACGGCACCTTTGTTTTTGGCCCATACGGTTTGGTAATCCTGCCGATCCTGATCATCCGCAGGCCGACGCGCAGCGATATAGGGGGGAAGTGGCATGGCTCCGGCGGCGTTTAGGGCGGCATCGAAATCATCGCCCATAAGGTTAAACCGCAACCGCAATCCGCCTTCCAGCATCGCCACATCCGCCGATAACCCACCGGAAAAATCGACGGTTTCACCAAGTGCGAGCTTGCGCATCGGTTTGGCCAGCGCGCTCCATGTGCCATCTGACCCCGGTTCCAGCAGCGTCACTTCGATCTTGGCCGAGACACGGCCCTGCGCCGAATTGCGCCAGCGTTGACCTGATAGGCGCGCCGGGATCACCTTTGTATCATTCAGTACCAGTCGGTCACCGCTGCGCAGCAATCCCGGCAGGTCATCGACATGCAAATCGCGCGTAACATCGCCATCCGCCACCAGCAATCTGGCAGAGGATCTGGGCTTGGCAGGACGGGTGGCAATCAGGGTTTCGGGCAGATCAAAATCAAAATCGCTCAACTTCATGGCAGTATCTCAGGCGGAGGGCTGCGGAAAATCTCTCGGAAAATACCGGGGGTGAAGACCGACAGCGGGTTGACGCTGACGGAGTTGTTATCTGGGGTTCCGGTCAGGCGATAGGTGAAACCAAAGAGGCCCTCGCGGCGTGGCGCGAAAAGCGCACCCATAAGGCCGTTCACCACGTAGAAGGGCGACACCACGCCTTGGAATTCAAAGGTGCCCGCGCGGATATCGTATACCCCATCCATCGACAGGCCCATAGACGGCCCAAGGGCTGTGCCCTCAACAATTGTGATTGCGCGCGGGGAAATGCGGAAATCACCACGCACATTGCCAAGCGCGATGCCCTCGCCGGATGCCATTTGTTCAAGCAGGCCGACGACGGAAATAAGGTTCAGCAATTCCGCAATCGCAGGCGCATTGCGCAGGCGTGGGTTGTCGATGGTCAAAAGGCCTTCATAGTTTCCAGCACCGGAGCGTGGGCGCAGGATCAGTTCCATCGCGCCGCCATAGCTGTCGTCATAAACCCCCGCCGCGCGCAGTACCGCGCCGCCATCATCCGACTGCATCCTTAGCGCGATTCCGTCTGCCTCGCCCAATATCGCGCCTGTTACCAGCGCCTGCCCCCCCATCAGCCCACGAAAACTGCCGTTGATCGGACGCCCGCCGATGGTTGCGCGCAGGTCGGACAGGTAGATGCCTTCGGTGACGGACAGCCGGTCAAGAAAAACCTCCATCGGCAGGCTGTCGCCGCCGCCTTCGCCACTGCTTTGCGGCATGCCCTGCATATCGACCCGGCCCCCGGTGATGCGGATCAGCGGCGGGCCTGTGTCTTGCGCGATCAACCCGCCGGTGACGTCAATCCATCCGCCAAGCTGGAAGAGATCCAGCGCGAGTTGCGAAAAGCCTCCGTCATTATCCAGCGCGACCGAGCCGCGCAAATCCAGCCCCGCGCCGCTGATCGCCAACAGGGGAACGGACGGCGCAGCACCCAATTCAACCTCAGCCGTCAAGCGCCCGGTGCCGGCCTCTGGCAAGCGCCAGCCAAGCGCCGGAATGCTCAGGCCAATGCCCGCCAGATCCGACACCACCGAAAGCTGCGGCGCCTCGCCGGGGTTCAGCAGCAGCGCGAAATCACCAAAGCCGCGACCCCGCAGCATGCCATTTGGCAGACGCACGCCGAAATCGGCCAAAGCCTCAACCGTCAGGGTGGCCGTGCCATCGACCCGGCTGGCGCGGGTTGAACTGGGGCCAAGGTCGCGCGACCAACTGGCATTGGCATAAAGATTATCAAGCCGCGCAGCGCCACCGATTTCCAGCCGGGTATTATTCGCCTCCAGCCGCAGGGTCGCGGCCTGCAAAATGCGCCCCTCTACCAATTGATCTGATCGCACCTGTGCCAACGTGCCATTGATCGTGAAATCGACATCCTGTGGGGCGATGTCTTGCGCAAGGATCATCTGCAAACTGGCGCGCAGATCGACGTTTCCTGTGGCGACGGTGCCGGGATCAAACGGGAATTGTTCCAGCAACGACAATGGCTCTGCCCCGATCAGCGTTAATGCGGCGGGCACCGACCCCGCAATCCCCAAATC
>CBDTZA010000259.1:0-3960 GCA_965364785.1 uncultured Roseovarius sp.
AGCTCTTACGCGCTTTGGCCTTACCGTATTTCTTACGTTCAACAACACGGCTGTCGCGTGTCAGGAAGCCAGCAGCTTTCAGAGCGCCGCGCAGCGAGGGATCATAAAGCTGAAGTGCTTTCGAGATGCCGTGCTTGACCGCACCGGCCTGACCCGAAAGACCACCGCCCTTTACGGTTGCCATCACGTCAAACTCACCTTCAACACCGGCCACTGTAAAGGGCTGACGCAGGATCATTTGCAGCACGGGGCGTGCAAAATAGGCTTTCATTTCACGACCATTGACGACGACCTTGCCGGAACCCGGCTTGATCCAGACGCGGGCAACCGCATCTTTTCGTTTGCCAGTGGCATAGGAACGGCCAAGCTCGTCACGAATCTGTTCGTGGCGCACCATGGTTTCGGCCGCGGCGACAACGCCTTCTGCGATCGATTCCAGACCTTCGAGGGATTTGATTTCGTCAGCCATCAGTATGCCACCCGCGTATTCTTGGAGTTCATGGATTTGACGTCCAGCACCGCGGGGCTCTGGGCCTCGTGGGGGTGCTCGGCACCTGCATAAACGCGCAGGTTGGTCATCACCGTGCGCGACAGGCGGTTGCCCGGCAGCATGCGCTTGACGGCCTGAGTTACAACGCGCTCGGGGTATTTCCCTTCCAGGATTTCGCCCGTGGTGCGCGATTTGATACCACCGGGGTGGCCGGTGTGCCAATAGTTCGGCTTTTCGCGCTTGTTGCCGGTCAGCTGTACCTTGTCGGCATTGATGACGATCACGTTGTCACCCATGTCCATGTGAGGGGTAAAGCTGGCCTTGTGCTTGCCGCGCAGGCGAACGGCGATGATCGAGGCAAGACGACCCAGAACAACGCCTTCGGCGTCGATCAGGATCCATTGCTTGTCGATATCTGCCGGGGTAGCAGAGAATGTTTTCATTTCAGGCAAAACCTTGTGCTTGATCTTTGGTCTTGATCAGTCTCGGCCGTGATTGGACGGCGCTGATACGATGGCCGGGTTATAGACGGTTAAAATGTCACGTCAACCGCCTCAACGTCAAATAAGTTGTTCATTAACAATGGCTTGCAAATTAGGTATTATAATACCCCAAATGACCACTCATCCGCGACGCCACTTCAGGTCGCAAATCCGTCGATTTAGTAAAAAATGCCTCGTACGACGCAAAAGCGCGCCTCTCTGCCCCTCACTTGGCCGGGACCGATCCCAACTTCGGATATCTTTTTCGGGGCGCGCTAAGGGACCGTCCGGATTCAATCTGCTGGAACGAAGCGGGGCGCCATGAAAGACGCCAGCCTCTTCCAACTTGGGATCGGTCCAGAGACAAGTGCTCAAGAGGAAGACACCGCACGCGGTCTGACGCCCGCGAACGACGATATCATTTTGACCCGTGATGTGCTGGACGGCGGCCGTGATAATCATTTCATCCCCCACGGCGACAGTCGTATTTGCGGCTACCCACCTGATCATCGAGGTTATGAACGCTCACGGCCTTGATGACGCGTCCCGTATTCAGCAAGCGTTCCGCGATTGCGTCGATGTCTGCGGGGCACCCTTGCTGCAGATACCTTCTATAGCCATGCCAAATGCGCGCTGACCAGCGATGGCATCCTGATGACACAGACCAGCGTGCCCTTCCGTCAGGGCGACGAGCGTCACAACACCATGCGGGCCTTTAAGGCGCTGTTCACAGATGCGACCTGGTCCCTTGCCACGATCCCGACCTATGCGGGCAGGCCGATGGCCTTTGGCTGGGGCACCGGCACCGACGGAGCTGTGCCCGAGACACCTCAGGATGTGCTCCAGGGCCGCTTTGACGCCGCAGGTATGACGCCGGATTACTACACCCCTGCCATGCGTCTGGCCGTATTCGCCCTACCCGGCTATGTTGCCCGGCTGATGCCCTGATCTTCTTCTTGGCCAAAATACTCTCGGGGGGTCCGGGGGGCAGACAGCCCCCCCGGCCTCGCCTACTTTGGCGGGATCGCATAAGTCAGGCTGGCGCGCGCCACAGGCGCCTCCATGCCGTCTGAAAAAATCAGAACATCACCCACCGAAAGGGTCCGCCCCAGCTTGAGCAACCGACATTCTGCAATAAGGTCAACACCAGCGGCGGGTTTGCGCATGAAATCAATGCTGCAATTGGTGGTCACGGCCATGCCCTTGGGGCCAATCATCGCGAGGGTGGCGAGGTACACCGCCACATCCGCCAGCGCAAAGATCGACGGACCAGAGACCGTTCCGCCAGGGCGCAAATGCCGCTCGCCCACCAAGAGGCGCACGCGCACCCGCATGTCACCCACGTCCTCAATGGCAAAATCGCCCTCGACCTGCGGAAATTCCTGATCCAGAAATGCCGTCAGCTCGTCGCGCGTCATTTTAAGGCTCATGCTTTCCTCCCGGCCCAATCGCGCGTTAGAATGGCCACAAGCTTTGAAGGGATACAAGATGCCAATTCTTGACCGCCACGATACCGGCCCGATCGCGCGCCTCACACTGAACGCGCCGGAAAAACTCAACGCGCTGAGCGATGCCATGCTGGCCGCGTTTCAGGATCAGTTTGACCAGCTGGCCGAGGATCGCAGCATTCGCGTCGTAACGATCGCGGGCGCCGGAAAGGCGTTTTGCGCCGGCCATGACCTCAAGGAAATGACCGCAGGTCGCCAATCGCCCGATGGCGGGCGCGCCTATTTCGCCGATCTGTTCAATCGCTGCGCCAGCGTGATGCGCGCCATTCGCACCCTGCCCCAGCCGGTGATTGCCGCGCCGCACGGCATCGCCACCGCCGCGGGCTGTCAGTTGGTGGCAAGCTGTGACATGGCTGTGGCTGCCCATGGCACCCGCTTTGGCGTCAATGGCGTGAATATCGGCCTGTTCTGCTCTACTCCGATGGTGGCGCTTAGCCGAAATATCCCACGCAAACAGGCGTTTGAGATGCTCACCACCGGTGAGTTTATCGACACGACCCGCGCCGCAGAGCTTGGCCTGATCAACCGCGCCGTGCCCCCGCAAGACCTTGATGCCGCGACGCTGGCCCTGGCCGAAACCGTCGCCAGCAAACTCAGCAGCGCCGTGCGCATCGGCAAACGCGCGTTTTATGATCAGATCGAAATGGGTCTGGACGCAGCCTATGCCCATACCGGCGCGGTGATGGTGGAAAACATGCTCAACCGCGACACCGCCGAGGGCATCAATGCCTTTATCGAAAAACGCAGCCCGGATTGGGACCAGTGAGCGCCCCTTTTCAAACCCCCGGCAATCGCCTACATCCTGCCGCATGAGCAAAACACTCCATATCATCGGCGGCGGCATGGCCGGATCCGAGGCCGCATGGCAGGCCGCCCATATGGGCGTGCCCGTCGTCATCCACGAAATGCGCCCGAAGGTGAAAACCTTTGCCCACCGCACCGGCGATCTGGCCGAAATGGTTTGTTCCAACTCGTTTCGCTCTGACGATGACGAACAAAACGCCGTCGGGCTTTTGCATTGGGAAATGCGCGCCGCCAACGGCCTTATCATGCAGACCGCCGAAAGGCACCGTCTGCCCGCCGGCGGCGCCTTGGCGGTGGATCGTGATCCCTTTGCGCAATCGGTGACCGCGGCGCTTATGGCGCATCCCAATATCACGGTTGAGTATGGCGAGATTGACGCCCTGCCCGAGGATGGCCACTGGATCATCGCCACCGGCCCGCTCACTTCGCAAGGGCTGGGCAAGGCGATTGCAACCGAGACCGGCGCCGAATCGCTGGCCTTTTTCGATGCCATCGCGCCGATCCTCTATTATGACAGCATCGACATGTCGCGCGCCTGGATGCAGTCGCGCTATGATAAGGGCGAGACCGAGGCAGAGCGCACCGCCTATCTCAACTGCCCGATGGACAAGGCGCAATACGAGGCCTTTATCGACGCGCTTCTGGCCGCCGACAAGACCGAGTTCCACGAAGGCGA
>CBDTZA010000260.1:0-3939 GCA_965364785.1 uncultured Roseovarius sp.
CCCGCGTGGTGGTGCACACCGGCGAGGGTATCGTGCCGATCATCCCGACGACCAAAAGCGAAATCTCCGATGCCGCCGCCACCGTCGAGGGCGTGTTCAACCGGATCAACAACCTGCCAATCGAGGAACTGCTCAACAGCGCGATCAACTTTCTCGACAGCGCCGAGGCGTTTGTCTCGGACGAGGACCTGCGCGAAACGCCGCAAGATCTGCGCGCCCTTTTGGGCGATGTGCGCGGCATCGTGACCTCGCAGGATGTGCAGAATATCCCCGTCACGCTGAACGCCGCGATCGGGCGCTTTGAAACGCTACTGGCACAGCTTGAAAAAGACCAGCTAACAACCCGGCTTGCCACCGCCGTGGATGCCGCCGCCGATGCGGCCAGGGGCGTGACCGCCTCGGTTGAAGGCGTACCCGCCCTTGTGACCGAGCTTGAGGCGGTTGCAGCCAAGGCCAAGGCGCTGCCGCTTGACGAGTTGACGACACAACTGACCGCGCTGACGAGTTCGGTGGATGAAATCCTTGGCACCGAGGCCGCGCGACAGTTGCCCGCCGATCTTGGCGCGGCTTTGAACGAGATCAACGCGACACTGGCCGAACTGCGCCAGGGCGGTGCCGTGACCAATATCAACGCAACGCTCGATTCCACGCGTCAGGCGGCCGATGCGGTGGCCACCTCGACCGAGGACCTGCCGGCGCTTGTGGATCGCATCCGCCGCGTCTTTGATCAGGCCAGTGCCACCATCGCCGGCTATAACAAGGGCGAAACCCTAAGCCGCGACGCGCAGGCCGCGTTGCGCGATATCTCAAAAGCTGCTGATGCGATGACATCATTGGCGCGGATGCTGGAACGCAATCCAGACGCACTTATACGGGGACGATGACCATGACCTTTCTCAAACCTGCTGCCCTGATCGGGGTCGCCCTTGGCCTTGCGGCCTGTGGTGCAACACCGGATCGCTATTCCGTGGCCACGCCTGAGGTAACCGAAAAGCTTCGGATCGGTTTCCGCTCGGTCGAGGTGCGCGAGGTGTCTTTGCCAAGCTACGCCGCCGCCGATGAAATCGCGGTCGAGGATGCCAGCGGCAAACTGGTCGCCGATGGCACCGCGCTCTGGGCCGATTCCCCCGAACGCGCCGTCGCGCTTGATCTGTCGCGCAACCTCTCACGCCTCACTGGCGCACGCGTCGCCTCGGCGCCCTGGCCGTTCGAGGCCTTCCCCGATGCCCGGCTTGAAACCCGGTTCGAGAGCCTTGTCGCAGGCGCCGATGGCCAATTCCGCGCCTCGGGGCAATATTTTGTCGGTGTCAGCGATGGCGGGCGCGAGCGCTCCGGCTTGTTTGACCTTGCCGTGCCGTTTGACCCCAAGGGCGGGCCGCAGGCGATTGCTCAGGCGCGTGGTCAGGTGATCCTTAATCTTGCCGCCCATATTGCGCGCGACGGGCTGCGCTAAGGTGACCCGCTTTTTGTCAGGAAAGCTCTAGCTCATCCACCGCCCTGATCGCCGCCTGCCGGAACATCCTTGCAAGCGGCGAAAGGCCATCCTCGGCGCGGGCCATGATCCCGATGGGCCCCGCCGTAAGTTCCGTCTTGATCGGCAAGGCGATCAACCGGCCAGCGGTGATATCATCGGCGACCACCCCGGTCGAGATGATCCAAAGCGCGTCGCTGGCAAGCGTCAGACCGCGCCCAAAGGTGGCCGAGACCGATTCAATCCGGCGCGGGAAATCGGCCACACCATTGGCGATCATCATCCGGTCCACCAGCGGGCGGATGGCGGCATCAATGGGCGGGTAGATCACCAGATAATCCGACAGGTTCGCCAGCGCCGTGGCGTCGGCCAGCGGATGACCGGGCGCGCAGACGACCACAACATCCTCTGCATAAAGCTGTGTGAACGAGATGCCCTTCATCGTGTCTGGCTTGCCCAGACGGCCGATCACAAGGTCAAGCTTGCCGGCCCGCAGGCGATCAACCAGAAAGCCGTGCGGGCCATCCTCGATCTGGGGCGTGGCATTGGGGGCAAGGCGCGAAAATAGCTGCACCGCTCGCGGCAACATCCGCGCCGCCACACTTGGCAAGGCGCCGATGGCAACGCTGCCCTGTTCGCCTTTGCTGATCGCCGAGACGCTTGTCATCGCCTGATCAATTGCCGTCAGGCTGCTGTTGGCGTAGCGCAGGAAAACATCGCCTTCGATGGTCATCAAAACGCCGCCACGGCTTCGCTCAAGCAGGATAACACCGGCAATTTCTTCAAGCTCTTTGAGGGTCTTGGAAATGGCCGGTTGGGTCAAATTCAGAATTTCGGCAGCCCGCTTCAGGCTTTTTTGCCGGGCGATTTCGACGAAAGCCTGAAGATGCCGCACCTTGAGCCGTCTGTCGATCATATGGTTTCCAATTTAGATAACTATACCAGACAAATGGTCATTTTACATAACCGTATCGGCAATACATGTTGATGGCAAGGATCAGGGGGAGGGTGACGTGCGAACGCAGGTTGTCATTATTGGCGGGGGGCCATCGGGCCTGTTGCTGTCGCAGCTTCTGGATGTCAACGGCATCGATACCGTCGTGTTGGAACGCAAAACCAAGGACTATGTCCTTGGGCGCATCCGGGCCGGCGTTCTTGAACAGGGGTTTGTGCGACTGATGGAACAGGCGGGCGTGGCGGAACGTCTGCACGCCGAAGGCTATCGCCATGACGGCACGCTGATTTCTTATGGCAATGAAACCTTCCGCATTGATTTTGCCGCCCATACAGGCACCCCGGTGATGGTCTATGGCCAGACCGAAGTGACCCGCGACCTTTACGCCGCGCGCGAGGCGGCGGGCGGTACGATCCTCTACAATGTCGAGGATGTAGTCATTCATGGCGCCAATACTGATGCGCCGCATGTGACCTATTCAAAAGAGGGTGCCCAGCACCGGATTGACGCCGATTTCATTGCCGGTTGCGATGGGTTTCACGGCATCAGCCGCCAGTCGATCCCGCTGGATATGCGCCGCGAATATGAAAAGGTTTACCCGTTTGGCTGGCTGGGCATCCTGTCGGAAACACCGCCCGTCAATCACGAGCTTATCTATGCCTCATCGGATCGCGGCTTTGCGCTCTGCTCGATGCGCAACGAAAACCTGAGCCGGTATTACCTCCAGTGCTCATTATCGGATAAACCCGAGGACTGGACCGATGCGGCGTTCTGGACCGAGTTGAAGCGGCGGATACCAAAAGACTATGCCGATAAGCTGATCACTGGCCCGTCGATCGAGAAATCCATCGCGCCGTTGCGGTCCTTTGTGACCGAGCCGATGCGGTGGGGGCGACTGTTTTTATGTGGCGACGCGGCGCATATCGTGCCGCCAACCGGGGCCAAGGGGCTGAACACCGCAGCGTCGGATATTCATTACCTCTATACCGGGTTGTGGCAGTTTTACGAGACAGGCGGAAAAGACGGCCTTGATAGCTATTCCCACAAGGCGCTTGCGCGGGTCTGGAAGGCGGAAAGGTTCAGCTGGTGGTTTTCATCGCTGCTGCACCGCTATCCGGACCAGTCGGAATTTGATCTGAAAATGCAGCAGGCCGAGATTGATTTTCTGCGCGAGAATGAAGCGGCGCAAAAGGCAATGGCGGAAAACTATGTGGGATTGCCCTATTGATAGAATGTGTGAAGGAGACCGCAATGACTGACCGCGTTTCAAAAGGCATGGCGGTGCGCCGCGAGGTGTTGGGCGATGCCCATGTGGATCGCATCGAGGCGCAGAAATCCGACTTTGACGCGCCGTTTCAGGCGTTGATCACCGAAGGCGCCTGGGGCACGGTCTGGGGTGACGATACGATCACGCGCCGCGAACGATCAATGCTGACGCTGGCGCTTTTGGCGGCGACCGGGAATTTTGAGGAAATCCCGATGCATATCCGCGCCTGCGCCAAGACCGGGGCCA
>CBDTZA010000261.1:0-3935 GCA_965364785.1 uncultured Roseovarius sp.
GACAGATGCTGGACGCAATCCTCTGGGTATTCCAGAATATCGCGATGGCCTTTTACAATCTGGGTTATGCCGTAAGCCATCCGCAGCTATGGCTTGATTGGTCAGACAAACAGGCCATCATGCGGGTCGTCTATTACGGCGGCTCGGTCGAATTTTTCTTTGTAGCCTTCACGACCTTTCTGGTCCTGACCGCGATCGGGATCTGGAAAAACAGCTTTATGTGGGGCCTCGTGCGCGGGTTTGAGGGCTTTGCCAACACGGTCGGCCGCTTTGCCGCTTGGGCGGGGCTTATCATGGTGATCCAGCAGATCATCATCGTCTTTATCCAACGCATCTTTGCGCGCCCCGACCTTGTGATCGGCTTTGGTATCCCGCTTCAGTTCGACGTCAGCTGGTATTCGGAAGAACTCAAGCTTTACAACGCGTTGATTGTCACTCTTTGTGCGACTTATACGTTTGTGCAGGGCGGTCATGTGCGGGTTGATCTGATCTATTCCGCCGTGGGTCACACCACCAAGCGGGTGATCGACATGGTTGGCTCGCTGATCTTCATGATGCCAATGGCGGTACTGACATGGATGTATGGCTGGTATTTCATGTGGCGCCATCTGATCGTGCCAAACCCCTCGGCGAGCGACACGCTTGACCGGCTTTTGATGAAATCGCGCGCCCTGCGCTGGAACGTGGAAACCATCGGCTTTAGCCCGAATGGGTTTAACGGCTATTTCCTGTTCAAGGTGCTGCTGATCTCGTTTGCCGGCATGGTGTTCTTGCATGCCATGGCGTTTTTCTGGCGCTCTTATCTGGAGTTCAAAGAAGGCCCCGAGAGCGCGAATAAATACCTCGACAAGGACACGCTTGGCGCAGGTGAAGAAGCCTTTGAAGGCACACATTAAGGGGGCAGGGCACAATGTTATTCGGACTTGACGGCGTCGAGATCGGCCTGATCATCGTATTTCTTTGCCTCTTCGGGGGCATTCTATCCGGCTTTCCCGTGGCCTTTGCCATTGGCGGGGCCGGGATCATATCCTTCGGTATCATTGCCGCGCTCGACAGCGGCGGCATCCTGATCCATCAGGCGATTGATACGGGCAGCGAGGCCTACAACGCCATCGTCGCCAGCGGGGTGCGCGCCGATGCGATATCGGTGTTCCGCTATCCCGACCTGCCGCGCATCGCTCAGCCCGTGTTCGAACGCGGTTGGGAAGTGGCGCTTGATCGCAACGTGTCGTTCATCGTGAACCGGATCAACGAACGCGTGCTTGCGGGGGCCTCCATCGAGACGCTGCTGGCGGTGCTGATGTTCGTGATGATGGGCATCACGCTGGAACGCTCAAAGATCGCCAATGACCTTTTGACCACCATGGCGCGGGTGTTTGGCCCGCTGCCCGGTGGCTTGGCCGTGTCGGTTGTGGTTGTGGGCGCGTTTCTTGCCGCCTCGACCGGGATCGTGGGCGCCACGGTTGTGACCATGGGCCTGTTGAGCCTGCCGACCATGCTGCGCGCTGGCTATAGCCCGCAACTTGCCACTGGCGTGATTGCGGCCAGCGGCACCTTGGGGCAGATCATTCCGCCCTCGATTGTGATCGTGCTTTTGGGCACGCTGGCGGGCGATCTTTACTCGGTGGCGCAGGAAAATCGCGCCCTGTCGGTTGGGTGTACAGACGCGCTGACCTATCTTGGCGAACCGGCGGTCGTGTCGGTGGGCACGCTGTTTCAGGCGGCGCTTTTGCCGGGTATCCTATTGGCGCTGCTTTATGCGCTTTATGCCTTTGGCTATGCTCTGGTGAACCCCTCAAAGGCCCCGGCGGTGCAGATGGCACCGGGCAAAACCGGCGAGGTGATCACCCGCAGCGAAAGCTTTACCTGGTTCCTTGGCGTGCCAATCGCCCTGATTGCGGGGGTCATGCTTTTGTCCTCGCTTGGGGTTGTCGGCTCGCAAGACCTTATCGTTGATAGCTTTACCGATCAGGGCCAGAACGCATCGCTGCGCACCACTGTGGGGCCTGACTGTCAGGCCGCGATGATCGAGTTGCACGGCCAAGACGCCTGGGATGTCGCGGTGGCCGAAAAAGCCACCATCGACGCCGCTGGCGGTGTCGAGCAAAGCGTGCGCCTGAGCCCTGAAGAGATCACCGCGCTGATCGCCGAGAAAGAGGCCGATGCGGCCCCCATCGGTAGCGGCGTGGCGACGATCTTTGTCATGCTGGGGCTGATTTTGGCCGTGGCGCGGGGTGTCAAACCCTCGGCCAGTGCAAAACCGCTTTTGATTGGCGCGGTCGGGATCGTGCTTGGGCTGCTGGTGGATATCGTGCTTATTGCCCCGTCAATGAGCCCCGGTGTGACGATTCTGTTGCTGGCGATCCCTCTCGCGATGGCGTGTTATGGCTGCGCCCATGGTGCGGCGCGCATGGCCCAGAACGAGATCATCCGCGTGGTCTTTCCGCCGCTGGTTCTTATCGTGGCGGTGCTTGGCTCGATCCTTGGCGGGATCACCAACCCGACCCCGGCGGCCGGTCTTGGTGCGGGTGGCGCTATCATGCTTGCGGCCTATCGCAAGCTGCGCGATCAGGACCGTTCACCGAAAATCATCATCCTGGCCACGCTGGCCGTGGCGGTGGCGATCCTGATGGGCATCAACTTTGATCTGCGGATCAATCAGGAGGGCGTCAGCTTTGAATCCTGGGTGGCGTTCTTTGTCGCCTATGCGGCCTATCTCTATGCCGCCTTCGGCCTCTTGTTTGGCTGTTGGGTGCTTTATACCGGCGGGGTTCTGACGCCGATCGTGCGCGAAACGGCCAAGGTCACCTCGATGGTGTTCACCATCCTCATCGGCTCGCAGCTGTTGAACCTTGTGGTCATAAGCTTTGGCGGCGAGCACTACATTCAGGAATTCCTCAAGAGCTTTGACAATGAGTTCAAGGTCTTCCTGATCGTGATGCTGGTGCTGTTCGTGCTGGGCTTTGTCCTCGATTTTCTCGAGATCATTTATATCGTGATCCCGATCGTGGGCCCGGTGATCTATGGCGGCACGTTTGATCCCAAATGGGTGACAATCATGATCGCGGTCAACCTGCAAACCAGCTTTCTCACGCCACCCTTTGGCTTTGCGCTATTCTATCTGCGTGGCGTGGCGCCCAAAGAGGTCACGACCGGACATATCTATCGCGGCGTGCTTCCCTTCGTGCTGATCCAGTTGGGCGGGCTGGCGATCCTGTGGTTCTTCCCGGCGATCGTCACCATCGTGCCGGCATTGATGCCAAACTAGGCCGGGCAGGGAGCAAACCAACGCAAAACGCCGGGGTCATCGCCCCGGCGTTTTTCGGTGTGTGGCATCCCGGATGCTAAAGGCGCGCCGCCTTAGACCATCATTTCCTTGGTCGCGGTCAGCGCCACGTCCGGATAGTCGCGCTCGACCCGGTCGATATCCCACTGCATCCGCGTCAGGTAAACAATGTCGCCGTCATTATCGCGCGCGATATGCTGTTTGTTGGCCTCGGTGAATTTATCGACCGCCACCTTGGGGCCATTGACCCACCGCGCGGATGTGAATTGCGAATTCTCAAAGCGCACCGGCAGGCCATATTCCTGCTCGATCCGGCTGGCCAGCACCTCAAATTGCAGCGCGCCAACGACCCCGACGATAAAGCCAGAGCCAAAGGTGGGTTTGAACACCTTGGCCGCGCCTTCTTCGGCAAATTGCATCAGCGCCTTTTCCAAGTGCTTGGCCTTCATCGGATCGCCCGCGCGCGCCTGTTGCAAAAGCTCTGGCGCAAAGGACGGAATACCCGTCACGCGCAGGTCTTCGCCCTCGGTCAGGGTGTCGCCGATGCGCAATTGCCCGTGGTTGGGAATGCCGATGATATCGCCGGCCCAGGCCTCTTCGGCAAGCTCTCGGTCAGAGGCCAGGAACAGCACCGGCGCGGTGATGGTCA
>CBDTZA010000262.1:0-3931 GCA_965364785.1 uncultured Roseovarius sp.
CGCGGATACGGGTCAGCGGCCAGGCGCGGTTGCCGACCCGCACCACGCGTTCAAGCGGCGAAATACCATGCGGCGGGTTTTCCCCGGTGTAAAGAAACGGGCGCGAAGAACTGTCATAACCGGCATAGGGATTGCGCCCATAGCTGCGGTCATAGTCGGGCTCGTCCATCACAAGGCCCTGCGGATTGCGCGCCTTGAACTGAGCCCAGCTTTCCATCCAGCTTGGCAGCGCCTTAAGCTTTGTGCCGGTCAGATCGCCAACAATCGCCTCGCCGATCGCCTGTTGCCACCAGCTTTCGGTTTCGCGGTCAAACATCACCATATCCGAATTGCGCAGCTTGCCCGACACCCCAAAACTAAGCGTGCCGCGCGCAATGCGCCGATCAAAGGTGATGCCGGAATTGCACAGCGGGCAAAAGGTGACCGCAATCGGAATGCCGCCAACGCTATCATTGACGATCTCATGCCATGTCAGATAGCGCAGCGGATAGGCGCGCGGCGTAGCGCCATTGATCTCAACGGTGATCACCGGCTCTGTGCCGGAAATCCGCCGCTCGGAGTTTACCTTGCGGAATTTCGGATTGCTCAGCGCCGGAATGCCATCCTTGGGCGGACCGCCGGACATGAACTCGGCCCAGTTCTTGACGCTGGTCTTGTTGAAATTGGTATCGGGCCATTCATTTCGCCAAAAGCCGGGATCGGCATGGGCCAGCCCCGCCATAAGCATCAGCGCGCTCAGGAACGACAGTAAACGGGTCATTGGCATCCTCCCTTGGACGCCGTCGATGATGCCGGGGATCGCCTGACCTGCCTAGCCCCACCCACGCGATTGTGACGCACAGCGAGGCGCACGGGGGATCAGGCCCTAGCGGCGCTTGGCTTTGTCGCGGGCCTCACGCTCTTTCGCCTTACCAAGGACGCGATCCCATTTGCGGACCCGCAAAAGCTTGCGAAAGGCGCGCTCAAGCTCGCCCACGCCATCGCGCATGTAACAGCGGCCATGCGCCAGCACGATCCGCACTGGGCCCCAGGCGATCATCTCTTCCACGTTGTCGGCCATCGCCTCTTTATCGCGAAAGGTCCAGCGCAGGATGGGCGGCGTCTTGCCATCCGTGTCATCAATCCCGTTCAGCCAGACATAGGGCCTGAACCATGCGGGCAACTTGGCCGTCTCAATATTCACAATCAAGTCAGTCAGAATAAGCGTTTGGCTGGCCATGTGAAAAAATACCGCCTCGCGGTGGGTCTTGCTGCCCGCGACGATCAATTGCTCAAGCTGGCCTTTCCAGGGGGTCTCGGCGCGATCAGGTTTCAACTGCCGCTCAACCCGAAGGTCCACGCCTTTCCTGGCGGCACGTTCCACCATGCCCGGCGCGGCCCAGGCCTTGGCGCGCGGATAGGCCTCTTGCCAGTCGCGCAAATGCACATAATGGGTCGGGTTTGGCGCAATCAGATGCGCAACCGGGCCAAGCGCGTCCAACTCTGCGCGCAGGTCTTGTGTCATCCGGGTCGGGGAATGCACCCACAGATCGCCGTTTTCCAGCCGCACAACCGTGGCGCGGGTGGAAAACGGCAAGCCGTAGGATTTGATCGCAGGCCCATCAATCAGCCAAATACCCTCAGCCAGCGGCTTGAGGGTATTCAGTGGCTCGTATCCGGTGGCCTGCGTCATCTGATCACTCGATCACGGTGACCTTTTTCATCACGTCGGGGCGCCCGATAACCGATCCGTTGGGGCCATTTCCAAGCTTGATTGCGTCAACCACATCCATCCCGTCGGTGACCTCACCGACGATAGTGTACTGACCGTTCAGAAAATCGCCCGGCTCGAACATGATGAAAAACTGGCTGTTGGCGCTGTCGACATCCTGCGAGCGGGCCATGCCGACCACGCCGCGCAAGAACCGCTCTTTCGAGAACTCGGCCTTAACGTTGGGCCGGTCACTTGCACCGGCCCCCGCGCGGGCCATATCGCCACCCTCAAGCTTGCCATATTGGACATCGCCAGTCTGCGCCATAAAGCCCTTGATCACGCGGTGAAAAACCACGCCATCATAGGCGCCCTCGGCGGCCAGTGCGGTAATCTGTTCGACATGGCCGGGGGCCAGATCTTCACGCAGGTCGATGGTGATGATGCCATTGGCCTCGCCTTCGACTTCGATCTGCAAACCGGACGCAAACGCAGGGCCGGCCAGCAAAGACAAGATAAACGCAAGCTTACGCATCAGAGGCCACCTTTACGCTGATCATGCGGTCGGGATTCGCTGGCGGCTCGCCGATCGCGATCTTGTCTACATGCTCCATCCCCGAAATCACCCGGCCATAGACCGTGTATTGACCGTTGAGAAAGCTGTTATCCTTGAAATTGATGAAGAATTGCGAATTGGCGCTGTCGGGGTTCTGGCTGCGCGCCGCGCCGATGGTGCCACGGTCATGCGGGATACGACCGAATTCTGCCTTGAGGTTCGGCAAATCGCTTGCCCCGGTGCCGGCCATGCGCGGGTTATAGTCTTTTTCCATATTGGCATGCTGAACGTCGCCGGTCTGCGCCATGAAGTCGTTAATCACCCGGTGAAAGGCGACGTTGTCATAGTGACCGCCACGGGCCAGCTCTTTCATCCGCGCGCAATGACCAGGGGCGACATCGGCCATAAGCTCGATCGCGACGGTGCCATCCTTGAGTTCAATCAAAATGGTGTTTTCGGGGTCTTTAATCTCGGCCATCGGGCCCTCCTTGCACAAAACTTTCCCGGAATACCTAGGCGGTTCCGACGCGATTGCCAAGCGCAGAGGTTGACGCCTGCGGGCCCGCGCGCCAATAGAGGCCTAAAGAAACCAAGAGGACCTGTGCCATGAGCTGGAAAACCCTTGATGATATGGATCTGAGCGGCAAGCGCGTCCTGGTGCGAGTGGATATCAACGTGCCGGTGGAAAACGGCCATGTCACCGATGCCACCCGGATCGAGCGCATCGTGCCCACCGTCAAGGATATCCTCGCCAAGGGCGGCAAGCCGATCCTGCTCGCGCATTTCGGCCGCCCCAAGGGCAAGGTGGTGCTCGATATGTCACTGCGCGTCACGGTGCCGACACTTGAGGCGGCCCTGGGGCGCAAGGTGCGACTGATCGAGACGCTGGAGGGGGCCGAGAACCTCACCGACGAGGCGCTTGCCTCAGAGGTTCTGCTGCTCGAAAACATCCGCTTTCATCCGGGCGAAGAGGTCAACGATCCCGAATTCGCCGCCCGCCTGGCGCGGTTAGGCGACGTCTATTGCAATGATGCCTTTTCCGCCGCCCACCGCGCCCATGCCTCGACGACAGGGCTTGCGCAACACCTGCCCTCTTGTGCCGGCCGGTTGATGCAGGCCGAATTGAAGGCGCTCGAGGCGGCGCTTGGCACGCCCAAGCGCCCGGTCATGGCGGTTGTCGGCGGGGCCAAGGTCTCGACCAAGCTTGACCTTCTGGGCAACCTGGTCAGTAAGGTCGATTGCCTCGTGATCGGCGGCGGCATGGCCAATACCTTCCTCGCCGCCATGGGGCTTGATGTGGGCAAATCGCTCTGCGAACACGACATGGCCCCCACCGCCCGCGAGATCATGATCAAGGCCGGGGGCGCGGGCTGTGAGATATTGTTGCCTGCCGATGTGGTCGTGGCGCGCGAGCTCAAAGCCGGGGCCCCGCATGAGGTGGTGGGTGCGCATGCCTGCCCGCATGATGCCATGATCCTTGACGCCGGCCCTCAGGCCGTGGCGCGGATCATCGCCGCCCTTGATCGCGCCAAAACCCTGATCTGGAACGGCCCCCTTGGCGCCTTTGAGATCGAGCCGTTTGACACCGCCACCAACGCCGCCGCGCGCCATGCCGCAACCCTTAGCCGCGCGGGCAAACTTGTCTCGGTCGCGGGCGGCGGCGATATGGTTGCGGCCCTCAACAA
>CBDTZA010000263.1:0-3909 GCA_965364785.1 uncultured Roseovarius sp.
GAGGATGCGCGCGAGGCGGCCGAAAATTTGGGCTGTCGCTATGATTCTATCCCCATCACCGAGGGGCGCGCCGCGATCACCAATACGCTGGCGCCGCTGTTTGAAGGCACCAAGCCCGGCCTTGCCGAGGAAAATATCCAATCGCGCCTGCGCGGGCTTTTGCTGATGGCGCTGAGCAATGAATTTGGTGAGATGCTGTTGACCACCGGCAATAAATCCGAGGTCGCCGTTGGCTATGCCACGATCTATGGCGACATGGCCGGAGGCTATAACCCCATAAAAGATATGTATAAAACGCGCGTGTTCGAGATTTGCCGCTGGCGCAATGCCAATCACCGCGACTGGATGATGGGCCCAAAGGGTGAGGTTATCGCGCCGCGTGTGATCGATAAGCCGCCCAGTGCCGAGTTGCGCGCCGATCAGAAGGATAGCGATTCTCTGCCGGATTACCCGGTGTTGGATGGCATTCTTGCTATCCTGGTCGATCAGGATGGCAGTATCGGCGATTGCGTGGTGGCAGGATATGATCGCGCCGATGCGAAAAAGGTCGAACACCTGCTTTATATCAGCGAATACAAACGCTTTCAGTCCGCCCCGGGAACGCGGCTGAGCAAGCGGGCATTCTGGCTCGACCGGCGCTATCCGATTGTGAACCGTTGGCGTGATGGAACGGCCCAGGACTAAGCAGTCAGACATCTCCATGGCCCGGCTTATTCAGCGGCGCTCTGGGGTTTGGGGCCGGTCCCGTTTTTGCCAGGGGTCGCCGCGTCTTCGTGATGGTCTCTGCGGCTTTGGCGCAGGCTTGGCGCGTGCCGCTCGACATAGGCGATCAGATCGGCCTTGCGCAACGGCTTGCCCAAAAATCCATCCATGCCGGCCATATGCGCGGCCTGCCTGTGCTGTTCCAGAACATTGGCGGTCACGGCCACCACATGGGCGGGCTTGAGGCCTTGGGCCGCCTCACGGGTGCGGATAATTCCGGTTGCCTGATATCCATCCATCCCCGGCATTGACACATCCATCAAGATCAGATCGGCAGGGGCTTTGTTATAAAGGGCGACCGCATCATGACCATCAATGGCAAGCCGCAGCTCGGCCCCGGACGCGCTGAAATACCGCTCAAGCAATAGCCGGTTGGTGGCATTATCATCTACCGCCAGCACCCTGATGTCAGCGGCCCAGCCGGTTTTGGCCCTGGGTTTCTTGGCGATGGGAGTTGGAAAGCTTGCGATTTTCTCATCGCCCTTTGCGGTGCCGCTGAGCGCGCGGCGCACGGTGTCGATCAAGAGCGATTCACGCACTGGTTTTCGCAGATGTGCACCCTTGGCGGTGCCTTGCGTTACGGCCCCGTCCGACATCAGGATTTGCGGCACAGTCTCGGGCAAGGCGGTGTCGGCAAGGTTGCTATCAAGCAAAATCAGGGTGGGGCGGTCATCGGGGGACGCCTGCAAAAGGGCCGCCGGATCGTCGCCCATGTGAACCTCACACCCCAGATAACCCAGCGATGCGGCCAGTCCGGTGCGCCGCTCGGACAGCGGATCAATCACCCAGATGACAGGAGCTGGCGCGCCGGGTTGCGCCAGGGGGGCCGCGCGCAGCCCCCGCCCTGCGGCTTCCTGCGGAATCAGGGGAAGGACAATTTCAAAACACGTGCCATGCCCCTCGCGAGAGGTCACCCCAAGTGTGCCACCCATAAGCGTGGTCAATTGGCGGCTCACCGCAAGGCCAAGCCCGGTGCCGCCGAAACTACGGGTGGCGGTGTTATTGATCTGTTCGAAGGCGGCGAATACGGTCTCTATCTGATCCTCTGGAATGCCGACGCCGGTATCGGTGACCGAGATGACAATTTGTCCCCGTCCGCCTCGGGCAACGCGCCAGGCAACATGGCCTTCAAGTGTGAATTTCAAAGCATTTCCGACGATATTGACGAGGATCTGCCGCAAACGCCCGGCATCGCCCATCATGACGTCGGGCAATTCAGGGGCGACGTCCGAGAAAAACTCAAGCTCCTTGCGCGCGGCGAGCGGCGCCAGCAACTGTGTGACATCCTCAACAATCTCGCGCAGGCGGTATGGTTCTTGCGCGAGGGTCAGCTTGCCCGCCTCGATTTTCGAGAAATCAAGAATGTCGTTGATGATCGTCAACAGGGCGTCGCCCGAGCGCACCATCGTGCTGACATAGCTTTCCTGTTCGCCGTTCAACTCGGTCTCACCAAGCATATCGGCCATGCCAATGATGCCGTTCATGGGGGTGCGAATTTCGTGGCTCATCTTGGCCAGGAAGGTTGATTTGGCCTGGTTTGCGGTCACCGCCACAGTGCGCGCATCCTCAAGGCGGCCGATCAGCGCGCGCAAGGGGCGTCCGACGATGACGCGAAAGGAAATCCAGTTGGCCAGAGAGGCAATCAGGATACCACCCGCAAGCAAAAGCAGCATGAAATCGCGCTGATAGCGTTTGACCGTGGCGATTTCGCGCTCGTCAAACCGGGTGACCATCTGGGTGATCGGCCAGGAATAGACCTCATAGGGGAGTGACAGCGCCGTATCACTTCCCTGACAGCCAAGCCCTTGCGGTACGACCGCAAGCACCTTGCCATTTGCAGGGTCGGTCAGCTCGACACAACGGATTGCCGGATCGCCCAGCAGCGTCTGCATGAGGTCGGTGACAAAGGGGCTGGACCAATCCACCGCGCCGTCGCTTTGGTCGCTGAAGCGTTCAAGCGCGCCACCGACACGGGCGGTGGCATTGCCGATGCGCATCGCCATAGACTCTTCGCTGCGCAGCAGGTTCTTTTCGCTCATCCACAACAGCCCGCCAGCCGCAAAAAGCAAAAAGGTCGGCACCATTACTGCGGTCAGTTTCAGGTATAGACCCAGTGTCGGCGTGCGCAGCTTGGCACTATCGGTCATGGTCAATGCTCTACTCCAGCCGAACCGCCTTGCCTGCCTTGATCAAAGCTTTGATCGGCGCCCGATCACCGATTTCGGTGTGGATAACCCCATAACTACCGCGATTTTGCGCCATGTAATAATCAACAGTTGTTTCTTTGCCATCGCCGGTCACCAGGGTCGCGCACATGACGTAGATGTCGTTCATCTGCAGGATAACCTCGTGGTTTTCGGTCGGATAGAACCTGGTGACTTCTCCGGTTTCAAGATCAAGATGCGGTAGGGCGCCGTCGATCATCGTGCGGCTGAGGCTGCGTTGCAGCGCCGCCTGAAGCTTGGTTCTGACTTCGGTCAGGGATTGCGCCTGCGCGCCGGAACTCAGGATCAGGGCAAATGCCATGAGCGCGGGCAGAAATAAGCGTTTCATTGAGGGGCCTCCTTGGATGGGCAGATCACGCGTCGCCCCATGAAAGCCATCTAAGGTTACTAAAGGATTGAACCGGCCCCAATATTTACAGACAATGCGTTATGATTACCGGCAGGGCACGCTGTTGTGACTTGCCTTTCGGCGCGCTGGCAGCACAGTGAAGTGGGTATTAAAACGGAGGTTCCACATGCGGTTTCTGGCATTTTGTCTGACAGCTTTATCGCTTGGGTCGACCGCGCCGGCACTGGCCTGCGGGCCGGATACAGATTGTCGGCTTGGGGATCGCCACTATCGGATTGCCCTGCCCGAGGGGTATGTCGGCACGACGCCGATGGGCGCGGTGGTTTTTGCCCATGGCTATCGCGGATCGGCGGCAGCAGTAATGAAAAACAAAGGCTTACGGCGCGTTGTTTCTGATATGGGGTTGGCATTGATTGCGCTTAAATCGGCAGATGACGATTGGGTCATCCCCTATGCTCCGCGCCATATGGACGCCGACGGATCAGAGGAATTCAACTATGTCGAGGCTGTCTTGCAGGACGCCACCGCGCCGTTTCCGATCGGGGCGCCCGCCACCGGGAGCACGGCGTCGGC
>CBDTZA010000264.1:0-3896 GCA_965364785.1 uncultured Roseovarius sp.
CGCCCGCAAGGCGGCGCCGGCACTGGCAGCGGGCTGTGCCTTTGTGGGGCGCCCGGCGGCTGAAACACCGCTTTCGGCGACCGTGATGGCCGTGCTGGCCGAACGTGCAGGCATTCCGGCGGGTGTTTTCAACATCGTACCCTCGTCGCGCTCGTCCGATATTGGCAAGGAATTCTGCGAAAACCCGGCCGTGCGCAAAATCACCTTTACCGGCTCGACCGAAGTGGGGCGTATCCTGTTGCGTCAGGCCGCCGATCAGGTGATGAAATGCTCGATGGAACTGGGCGGCAATGCGCCGTTTATCGTGTTTGACGATGCCGATCTGGATTCGGCGGTCGAGGGCGCAATCCTGTGCAAATTCCGCAATAACGGCCAGACCTGCGTCTGTGCCAACCGCATTTATGTGCAGGCCGGCGTTTACGATGCCTTTGCCGAAAAGCTGAAAGTAGCGGTCGGCAAACTGAAAATCGGCGACGGTCTGGAAGAGGGCATAACCCTTGGCCCGCTGATCAATTCGGATGCCATCACCAAGGTGCAGGAACATGTGGCCGACGCCAAAGCCAAAGGTGCAAAAGTGATCCTTGGCGGCGGTGACCCGATGCAGGGCGAGGGATACTTTCTGCCCCCGACCATCATCACCGGGGCCACGCAGGACATGCAGGTGGCCACCGATGAAACCTTTGGCCCCTTCGCGCCGCTCTTCAAGTTCGAGAACGAGGATGACGTGATTGCCATGGCCAATGACACGATCTTTGGTCTGGCGAGCTATTTCTATGCCAAGGACCTGAGCCGCGTCTACAAGGTGGCCGAGGCGCTTGAATATGGCATCGTTGGCGTCAACACCGGCATCATTTCAACCGAAGTCGCGCCCTTTGGCGGGGTCAAGCAATCGGGCCTTGGCCGCGAAGGCAGCCATCACGGAATCGACGACTTCCTTGAAATGAAATACATCTGCATGAGCGTCTGATCACGCAGCACTCGACCATGGGCGGGGCAATGGTTAGGATGGGGTACAACCTGTCCGCGCAAAGGAAGCAGCCGATGCCCCGCCTGATCGCTTTGGCCTGTATCATGGCCCTGATATCGCCGCTGTCCGCCCTTGCGCAAGACAGTGGTGCCCGCAAGATCATAGGCGGGCTTGGCTATCTTCAACGCATTGCGCTCCCGCCCGAGGCACGTGCAACCGTTGTTGTCGAAGGCCACTTTGGAAGCATGCTTGGCGAGACCACGGTAAGCGCTGATGGCCAACAGGTGCCGCTTGCCTTCGATGTGACCGTGCCGGGCGATCTTTCGGGTCGTCTAAGCGCCGTGATCCGCATTCAGGGACAGCCCCGCTGGGTTCTGCGTGATGTCGGCTTTGATGCGGGCACCGAGACGGTTGATCTTGGCACGCTTATCCTTGAACCGGTCACGCCGATGGCCTTTGCCGTGAAGTTTATTTGCGGGGACATGAGCGTTGATGTGGGGGTTTTGGGCCGGGAAATGATCCTGCGCGCCGAGGGCCGCGATATCACCCTCAACGCCACCGAATCGGCCTCTGGCGCGCGTTATATTGGCGTGACTGACCCCGAAACCGAGGTCTGGAGCAAGGGCGATATGGCGACGATCCGGCTTGAGGGGCGCGACCTGCCGGAATGTCGGAAAGGACCGCCGCCACAGCGCGCAAGTTACAGGGCCGGCGGGAACGAGCCGGGCTGGTCTGTGGTATTTGAGGGCAACAGCGCCGAAATCACCGCCGATTACGGCGAAATCCGCCGCAGTGCCGCGCGCCCTGATGTTCAGGTTATCCCCGGCGCCTATGCGTTTTACATGCCCTCTGCGGGCGCGCGTCTGACGGTCAATGACCTCATTTGCAAGGACGATGCCACCGGCATGCCACATCCCCATACCGCGCTTTTATCCCTCGATGATCGCGAGCTTCGCGGCTGTGGCGGCAACCCGGCGGATTTGCTTGTCGGGTCCGCCTGGCAGGTCGTCAGCCTGGCCGACAGCCCTTTGGTCGAGCCAGAGCGCCTGTCGCTGAACTTTGTTGCGCCCGACCGCGTGGCCGGCAGCACCGGCTGTAACCGGATGGTGGGTGGCTTTAACCTGACCGGCGAAGGGATGCATTTCGGCACCATGAGCAGCACGATGATGGCCTGCCCGGCGCCGCTTATGGAACAGGAGCGACGGATGCTTGATGCACTGGAACAGGTCACCCGCTTTGACATCTCAGACGACGGTGCGCTGTACCTGATCGGCGATGAAAGTGACGCGCCCCTGTTGATGGCGCGTCGTCCCTGATACGGGGTTTTGCGACAAATACAACAGCCGCCACCGGCATCCCGGTGGCGGCCTTTTTATCTTTTAACCCTGTGCTGGGCTCAGTTGACGTTTGCGGCGTCGATTACATCTTTTTCAACGGCCTCGCCGCAGGCAATGGCGATGCTCCGGGGGCGCAGGGCCTCGGGCATTTCGCGCATAAGGTCGATATGCAGCATGCCATCGGCATGGTTGGCGCCGGTCACGCGCACATGATCGGCCAACTGAAAGCGGCGCTCGAAGGCGCGGGTGGCAATGCCGCGATGCAGATAGCTGCGGGCGTTGTCATCCTCGGCCTTACGGGCCGAGACCACAAGCGCGCCGTCTTTCACCTCAACCGACAGATCGCGCCCGGCAAAGCCAGCCACAGCGATTGAAATGCGATAGGCATCATCGGCAGTTTTCTCGATGTTATAGGGGGGATAGGTCGGCTGGGCGACATCGCTGGACAGAACGCGGTCCATCATATCTGCGATCTGGTCAAAGCCGACAGTGGCGCGGTAAAGCGGGGCAAGGTCAAAATTTCGCATGGTCATCCTCCATTGAGCGATACCTGATTGGTGCCTTCCCTTAGGGGACAGGCGCAAATACACCCGGCCCGCGAGGCGGCACCGGATGTCTATGATGTGGGGGGTGTATTTTGCGGTTTCAAGACCCGCCGCGTCTGGCCTAGGGTTTTGCGAATTTTGCGCCCGAGGCGCGGCGCCCGGCGCCGACCTCGACCCGGCGAAACCCTTTATTGGCTATGGTTGCAGACGGGGCCGCGCGCAGATCGCGCTTGAGGTTATCCACCAGCGAGGGAAGGTCCATACCGTATGCTATCTTATCATCCGTGTCCCATTTGCCGCCACTGACCAGCGACAGGATGCGTGCGCGGTTGCCATCGCGGGCAAAGACCGGCGCACCGGATGACCCAAAAATGACGTTGCAATCAAAGGCCATGATCCCCTTGGCGCGCCATGTCAGGCCGCAATCGCGCTGCCATGAGGGGGCCTTGTCGCGGTTTGCGCCATAAGAGACGACGCTGACGCGTTGCCCTTTGGTGCCGCCACCATGCAGACGGAACGGCGCGGCAAGCGCGCTTTGGATCGGCTCAGTAAGCTCTAACAGGGCGACATCGCGGCGCACATTGTCGGCGGTCATGCCGTCCGCGGGATCATAGCCCTTGGTTGCGGCATAGCGGGCCACGCCGCGCTCTGCGATCACCACACCATCGCGCAGCCCGGCGCGAAAGCGGATGGTTTGCGCATCGACAGGTTTGCCCTGGCCGCCATATACGCAATGTGCGGCAGTCAACACCTGATCGGGGGCGATCAGAACGCCGGTGCAAAAGCCACCCTTGCCAATATCGACGCGGCCCACAGCCTCCCAGCCGAAAAGGTCGTCACGATCGGTCAGCCGGATAAGGCCGCTGGTCTCGGCCACAGCACCGCCAGCGGGCAAAAGCGCCGCCAGAACAAGCGGGAGAAGGGCACGCAACCGGATCATGGTTTGGCGAACTTTGCGCCGGTAGTGCGACGGGCGGCACCGCTGGTAAACATCTTTGGCGCGGCGTCCTGAAACACGCCCTGACCCGCATCAAGTGCTGCGCGCAG
>CBDTZA010000265.1:0-3882 GCA_965364785.1 uncultured Roseovarius sp.
ACGATGCCGTTGGGAATATGCCGTTTGAACCGCAAGACGCGTTGAAGGGCGACGTATTTATCGAACAAATAGCGTTGGTTCCGCCATGAGAACGGAAATCGCAGGGTAAAGCGCTCCTGATCAAGGCCGCCCATCGTCCATGGCACATCGGCAGTGGTGGCGGATTCGATAAAATCGGTATGCGGGCGCTTGGCCAGATAATCAATCAGCTCTTGCACCGGGCGCAGCGGCAGGCACGAGCCTGACGCCAGATAGACATGGCGCACATCAGCAAAGTCTTTGAGCATGATCTTGGCCGCATCCTGCGTCGCGGCCACAAGGCCCCAAGTGCCCCATTCACAGCGATGCCGCTTGGCAAATCGCACATCCGGCATATCGGACAACGCTTTTACAAAGGCGTCATAGGCCTTGCGCGGGACGGCCTTGTCGACATGGATCACTAACGGACAGCCTGCCGCCGCCCAGTGGCGCGCCACCTGTTCGGCGCGGCCAAAGGCGGTATGGACCAGCATGATGATCCCGACACCCATGATTTACTGCCCTTCCCTCATGCCCAGTTCCCCTTGGACATTAACCCAAGGATCTCCAGCTGACGCCAGTTTATATATTTTTCCGACCATTTACACCAAAGCTCTGGGTTTTCTTGCACCGTTCTTGCATAGGCCTTGTATTCCACACTGGCCGAATAGTGCTGTCGGCGGGTTAATTCCTCGGCGGCTTTGGCGGTGAAGGTGTCGAGGAACTTGGCATGAAGCAATATCCCGCTGGCCTTTTCCCCACCCCATTCATCATAGGTCAGGTTAAGGCCGCGCGGCAAAAGCATATGGGTCGAGCTTTCATAGGCATAGCGCCGATCCCATTTGACCAGCGGCGTCTTGTTCAGCGCCGGTGCCTTTTTCGGCGCGTCCGGAAAGAACACCCGCGCCCGAGGCCCGCCTTGAATCCAAACGTTGCCGTAAAACTTGTTCTTCTCGATCACATAGTTGCCAGGATCAAACCAAGCGGCAATTTCAAGCGGGTTTTGCCCGGTCTGATAGGGCACCGCATCAATCCGGCCCTTGGGGTACATATCCAAAAGCATGGCGCCAAAGGATTTCACCTGACTGGTATCAAGCCAGTCGGTCAGGGCACGGATCGGGCGCGTATCGCAGAACGGATAGACAAAGAATTCATCGGCATCGACCACAAGCGTCCAATGATCATGGCCGTATTTCTGTTGCAGCCAGTT
Source organism: uncultured Roseovarius sp. (assembly GCA_965364785.1). Lineage (GTDB taxonomy): Bacteria > Pseudomonadota > Alphaproteobacteria > Rhodobacterales > Rhodobacteraceae > Roseovarius. The sequence continues at coordinate 1,229 of CBDTZA010000265.1, forward strand.
CAGCCAATCCACCCCAAAGCGCGACCGCTTATAGCTTGATTTGGTGGTCCAGAGCGACACGTCGTCCTGTTGCGCAAGATATTCGGCCCCGCCATCGGTGCTGTCATTATCGACGATCAGGAAATGCGATACGCCCATGTCGCGGTAATATCGCAGGAAATACGGCAGCCGGATATGTTCATCGCGCAGCGTAGAAAACAAAAGGATATCGCCGGGGCGAATCTTTTCCGTTCGGTTGGCAACCGGCGTCAGCGAAAAATGCTTGCGGTAAGCGCGGACTTTCGCCCGCTTCCGCCGCAGCCGCATCCGATATGACTGCCACAAACCCACAGATTTCGACCCCCGTTAAACACTCGTCATTGACACACACTATCTCAGGGCCATTAATACAATCTTTTTTCTGCCTAATCTCTGGCAAAAACGCCAATTGTTGCCAATTCCGGTACATATTCCCTATCGCTAGACCCAGCGCGCCCGGTTCTGAGCTATGCCCTAACGCGGCGAGCGCTTGGCCAGGATGCGCTGAAGGGTGCGGCGATGCATATTAAGCCTGCGGGCGGTTTCGCTCACATTGCGATCACAAAGCTCATAAACCCGCTGAATATGTTCCCAACGGACGCGATCCGCGCTCATCGGGTTTTCGGGTGGCGGCGGTAATTCATCGCCACGGGCCAGCAACGCGTTGGTGATATCCGTGGCATCGGCCGGTTTCGAGAGATAATCCGTCGCGCCGATCTTGACCGCAGCAACCGCCGTGGCAATCGCGCCATAGCCGGTCAAAACCACGATCCGGCTATCGGGGCGTTTTTCGCGGATGACTTCGACCACATCAAGGCCGTTGCCATCCTCAAGCCGCAGGTCGCACACCGCATAAGCCGGCGGTCTTGCGGTGGCAATGGCGCGCCCGGCGGCCACCGATCCGGCGGTTTCCACCTCAAAGCCGCGCTTTTCCATGGCCTTGGCCAAACGCTTTAGGAAAGGTTCGTCGTCATCCAACAGCAGAAGCGATTTGTCCTCACCAATATCATGCTGGTCCTCGGCCATGCCGTTCCTCCTGTTGCGCAGTCCTTAGAAAGGTTCTAGCCCGCGCTTCTGGCTGCGTCAAACAAACGCAGCACCTTAGCTTGCATCAATAAAACATTGAATGCGATCAGCCATTTGCTCGGCGGTGGCATCGCGGCGGAAAAACTCGACAAAGCCGTGCTTGGGCAAAGTCAGGTAGGACATGGTGGAATGATCCACGAGGTAGAGATCCTCCTGACCCTCAGCAGGCTTTTGTGCCTGATAAAACGTGCGATAGGCCTTGCTGGCGGCCTTGACCTGTTCCGCCGAGCCGGTCAGCCCCAACATGCGCGGGTGTAGATAATCCGTAAACTCGCTGAGCATCTCAGGCGTGTCGCGCGCCGGATCAATCGAGATAAAGACCGGCTTTACCATTTCGCCCCGGCTTTCAAGAATATCCACCGCCTCGGCATTGCGCGCGGCATCAAGCGGGCAGACATCGGGGCAGAACGTATAGCCGAAATAGATCAGCGTCGGCTGGTCGATCACATCCTTGTCGGTCACCGTTTCGCCGGTTTCACTCACCAAGGTGAAAGGCCCGCCGATCTGTCCGGCGCCGCCCGCCACGCTTGAGGCACGACATTGCGCGAACTGATCGTCACTGCGGCCGACCATCGTCATGTAATAGGTCACTCCAAGCAGCAAAATCACGGCCGTTGTGGCAGTAATGGCAATCAGACGGGTCATCGGGATTTCCTTGCTTTAGAGGACGGTGGATGCAACTTTCAGTCTATCTAACATTCTCTTCCCCGCATGCAATGGGACGCAATCGCACATATGGTTGATCACGCCGCCGCCCCTTTCAAATCGCACCACAGCGGGAACTGGATTCGCCTGCGCACATTAGTGCTGTTGCGCTGGTGGGCGATCATAGGTCAGGCCAGCGCGCTGGTCATTGCAGAGCGGTTTTATGACCTCAACCTTGAGATTGGCCTGTGTTTTCTCGTCATCGGCATCTCAATCATGAGCAACCTTGTGGCCGCGTTCGTCTTTGCTGAAAACAAACGCTTGTCCGAGATGGACACGCTTTTGGTGGTGCTGTTTGATATGCTGCAACTTGGATTGCTGTTGTATCTGACCGGCGGATTGAACAACCCGTTTTCCATTCTGATCGTCGGGCCGGTCACGGTGTCTGCCTCGGCGCTGTCCTCTCGATCGACCGCGTTTCTTGGCATGATGGCGATCCTGATCGTCTCGGTCCTGATACAATTTTATCTGCCCCTGCGCACCGAACAGGGGTTTATCCTTCGGGTGCCGGATGTGTTTCGCTTTGGCAACTGGGTGGCAATCGTCATCACGGTGGTCTTTCTCGGGGTTTATTCGCGCTGGATCGTGCAGGAAATGCACGCAATGTCAGACGCCCTTCAAGCCACACAGATGGCCTTGGCGCGCGAACAAAAGCTGACCGATCTTGGCGGGGTTGTTGCCGCCGCCGCGCATGAACTTGGCACGCCACTGGCGACGATCAAACTTGCCAGTACCGAGCTGGCAGAAGAACTTTTCGATAGCCCCGACCTGCGAGAGGATGCGCTTTTGATTGTTGAGCAGACCGACCGCTGTCGCGATATCCTGCGCTCGATGGGGCGGGCGGG
>CBDTZA010000266.1:0-3875 GCA_965364785.1 uncultured Roseovarius sp.
GACATCCTCGGTTTACGGCGCCAATACCGAAATGCCCTATGGTGAGACCGACAAGGCCGACAGCCAGATGACGATCTATGCCGCCACCAAAAAGGCGACGGAATCGATGGGGCACGCCTATGCGCATCTGTGGAATATCCCCACCACGATGTTTAGGTTTTTCACCGTCTACGGGCCGTGGGGGCGGCCAGACATGGCGCTTTTCAAGTTCGTTGATGCGATTTTGGCGGGGCGCCCGATTGATGTCTATAATCACGGTGAGATGTATCGCGACTTTACCTATGTCGAGGATCTGGTACGCGCTATCCGCCTGTTGATCGACGTACCGCCGGTGCGCCCGATGAGCGCGGAGGATATTGCCGAGGGCGACAGCCTGTCGCCGGTGGCGCCTTATCGGGTGGTCAATATCGGCAATTCGGACAAGGTGCGGCTTTTGGATTTTGTTGATGCTATCGAGGCCGAGCTTGGCATGCCCGCGATCCGCAACATGATGGAGATGCAAAAGGGCGATGTGCCAGCCACCTGGGCCGATGCGCGCCTGCTTGAAAGCCTGACCGGCTATCGCCCGCAAACCGATATACGCGACGGCATTGCGCGGTTTGTGGCGTGGTTTCGCGACTATTACGGAAAGTAGCATTTTCTCGCAGTTTTCGGATTCGAGTATTTTTGCCAAGAAGAAGCCGGGGCGCACCACAGGCTTGCGCGGGGAGGTGCGGCGTCCTAGGGTTTGGGCAGGTTTCAGCAAGGCATCATTTTCATGACCCACCGTTTCCCGATCCGTGTCTATTACGAGGATACCGATATGGGCGGGATCGTCTATCACGCCAATTACCTCAAATTCATCGAGCGGGCGCGCAGCGCCTGGGTGCGCGACATCGGCATTGACCAGAATGCGATGCGCGAGAGCGACGGCATGATCTTTGCGGTACGCCGGGTCGAGGCGGATTACCTGGGGCCTGCGAAATTTGATGATCTGCTTGAGGTTGAGACCCGTATGAGCGCGGTGACCGGCGCGCGTCTTGTGATGGAACAGAAAGTGATGCGCGGCGCGGATCTGCTTTTTCAGGCGGTTGTGACGGTTGTTTGTCTCAGTGATACCGGGCAACCCGCGCGTCTGCCGGCAAATATCCGCCTGATCCTGCATTAAGCAGGCCGAAACCCGCGCCGATGACGCGGATGTGTTGGCTTTCCCTCTGGAAATCGGCTAGTTTGCGGCGCAATAAGGCCGAAAAAATTGGCCAACCCATAAAGAGCAGGCAGATGGAAGCAGAAACCCTGGCATTGGCACAGGAGATGGATTTCTCCATGTGGGCGCTATTTGCACGCGCGACCCTAATCGTGAAACTTGTGATGTTGATGCTGACCGTGGCCTCGTTCTGGTCCTGGTCGATCATCGTGCAGAAAATCATCACCTATCGGAAGGCCCGCCTTGAGGCCGAGGTCTTTGACCGCCGGTTCTGGTCGGGTGAGCCGCTGGACACGCTGTTTGATGAGATCGGCGCAGAGCCCGACGGTCAGTCAGAGCGGATATTTGCCGCCGGCATGATGGAATGGCGGCGCAGTCACCGCAATGATGGCGGGCTTATTGCCGGGGCCACGTCGCGGATTGATCGCAGCATGGACGTGGCGATTGCCAAAGAGGCAGACACGTTGCAGGGCGGTTTGCAGGTGCTGGCGACGGTCGGCTCTACCGCGCCGTTTATCGGGCTGTTTGGCACGGTCTGGGGCATCATGCATGCGTTCATCAGCATCGCCGAGCAGCAGAACACCAACCTCGCCGTGGTCGCGCCGGGCATTGCCGAGGCGCTTTTGGCCACCGGGCTTGGCCTGTTGGCGGCGATTCCGGCGGTGATTTTCTACAACAAGCTGAGCGCGGATAGTGACCGGATCGTCGCGGGCTATGAGGCCTTTGCCGACGAATTTGCAACCATCCTCAGCCGTCAGTTGGATAGCTAGGCCATGGGCGCAGGGGTTGTTCAGAAATCCGGCGATACTGGCCGGCGCAGACGTGGCCGGGGTCGGTCGCGCCCGATGGCGGAAATCAACGTGACGCCGTTTGTCGACGTGATGCTGGTGCTGTTGATCATCTTCATGGTCGCCGCGCCGCTTATGACGGTGGGCGTGCCGGTGGAATTGCCGAAAACCGCCGCGAATGCCCTTCCGGGTGAGGAAGAAGAGCCTCTCAGCGTGACGATCACGGCCGAGGGCATTGTCATGATCCAGACCACTGAGGTGGCGCGCGACGATCTTGTGGCGCGCTTGCGGGCGATTGCAACAGAGCGTGACAGCACGCGGGTCTACCTGCGCGCCGATGGGGCGGTGCCCTATGCGCAGGTGATGCAGGTGATGGGCGCGCTGAACCGTGGCGGATTTGGCAATATCGGTCTGGTGACAGAGACCGGTGGGCCTGCGCTGGACGGGCGGGGCGGCTAGGGGCGCATCTGGTGAATACCGGTCAGATCATATCGGGGGCGGGCCATCTGGCATTGATCGGCTGGGCCCTGATCGGTGGTGTTTTCCGATCCGAACCGTTGCCTTTTGAGGTGACGGAGGTCACCGCTATTTCAACTGAGGATTATGCCGCGCTTTTGGCGCGTGAGAGCGCCCCCGAGGCCGTGGCCATTGTCGACACGCCCGAGCCGCCCGCGCCGGGTGATCTTGCGCCGAGCCTGTCGTCGCAGGCCGATACCGCCCCCGAGGTAACCCAGCCCGAGGCGAGCGATAGCCCGCCGCCCGATGCGGCGCCCGATGTGTCGCAGATGACGCCGCCGGAACCCGCCGAAGTGACCGATGAGCCGCCCGTGCTTGAGGTGCCGCAAGAGGATGTGGCGGCTTTGGTGCCGCAGGTTTCGCCGCGACCCCAACCGCGCCCGGTCCCGCGCGTCGCCCCCGAAGCAGTGGCCCGGCCCGAGCCGGACGTAAAGATTGATGATGTGGTCAACCCCGAGGTTGCCCCCGATCAGGGCGCCGAGGTGGTGGAAAAACCCGCCGAGGCCACCGCGCCGGAAGAGGCCGCGACCGAGATCGTGACCGAAGCCGAAGCCCCGCAACAGGCCGCGCCATCCGCATCGGTGCGTCCCAAGGCCCGGCCCGCGCGCGCCACTGAGGTGGCCCAAGAGACGCCCAAGCCCGCAGCCGAAAAGCCCGCAACCGAGAAACCCGCAACCGAGAAACCCGCGACTGACAAGGCGGCGGTGAATGATGCGCTTGCGGCAGCACTTGGCGGCGGACAGGAAAGTCGCGATCGCCCAAGCGGCCCGCCGCTGACGTCTGGGGAAAAGGACGCGTTACGGCTAGCGGTTCAGCAATGCTGGAACGTTGGCAGTCTGAGTTCGGACGCGTTGCGCACAACGGTTGTAGTTGAGGTAAGCATGGGCGAGGATGGTAAACCAAACGCTGGTTCGATCCGTATGCTAAGTGCATCGGGCGGCGGCGACACGGCGGCAAAACAGGCGTTTGAGGCAGCGCGCCGGGCGATCATCCGCTGTGGTGCGCGCGGCTTTGACCTTCCGGTTGAGAAATATGACAGCTGGCGTGATATTGAAATGACATTTAATCCGGAGAAAATGAGGATCAAATGATGCGTATGTTAGTGACCCTCCTGATGGCCCTGTCGCTTTGGGCCCTACCTGCCGTGGCGCAAAGTAATGGCCCGCTTCGGATCGAGATCACCGAAGGGGTGATTGAACCGCTGCCCTATGCGGTGCCTGATTTCGTCTCTGACAGTGCTGCGGGGGCCGACTTTGGCCGCAGGATCGCGCGGGTCATTGCCTCGGATCTGAGCGGGACCGGATTGTTTCGCGAAATCCCAAATGATGCCCATATCAGCCGAATCACCAGCTTTGAAAGCCCTGTGCAATATGCCGACTGGAAGG
>CBDTZA010000267.1:0-3865 GCA_965364785.1 uncultured Roseovarius sp.
GGGTGCGCACGGGGCCATAGCTGCGGTGACGGCCCATGTAATCGAGGAAAACCTTGGGATACATGAGATACCCGTTCAGGTCCTCGTCGTCGATCGCCTTGCCCTCAAGCTCGGCCATCACCTCTTGGCGCGTCGCCTCAAGGTCGATAGGCTTAAGGTGCTTGCCCGGGCGTTCGGTATTGGGTTTTTCGTCTTTCAGCACCTTCTTGAGAATGGTGCCCGGAAAGCCGCCCGGTGGTTGACCAAGATTGCCGCGCATCATGTCGATCACGCTGTCGGGAAAGGCGACATCGCTTTCGGGGTCTTCGACCTGCGCGCGTGTAAGCCCCTGGCTGACCATCATCAACGCCATGTCACCCACCACCTTGGACGAGGGCGTGACCTTGACGATATCGCCAAACATCTGGTTCACATCGGCATAGGTGCGCGCCACCTCGGGCCAGCGGTCTTCAAGGCCAAGGCTGCGCGCCTGTGCCTTGAGATTGGTGAACTGCCCACCGGGCATTTCATGCAGGTACACCTCGGAGGCGGGGGCGGTGAGACCCGACTCAAACGCCACATATTGCGCACGCACATGGCCCCAGTAATCCGACATCTCGCGAATGCGCTGCGGCGCGATGCCGGTGTCGCGCGGGGTATGGCGCAGCGCCTCAACAATCGAGCCAAGGCAAGGCTGGCTGGTGCTGCCTGAAAACGCATCCATCGCCGCATCAACCGCATCTACCCCGGCCTCTGACGCCGCCAGAATGGTGGCGCCTGCAATGCCGCTGGTGTCATGGGTGTGAAAATGCACCGGAATATCGAGCTCTTCCTTGAGGGCCTTTACAAGCGCCGTGGCCGAGGCCGGTTTAAGCAGCCCCGCCATATCCTTGAGCCCCAGAATATGCGCGCCGGCGCCCTGTAATTCTTTGGCCATCGAGACATAATATTTCAGGTCATATTTGGCGCGGTCAGGATCAAGAATATCGCCAGTGTAACAGATTGCCCCTTCACAGATGCGACCCGTGTCATTCACCGCATCCATCGCCACGCGCATGTTTTCGACCCAGTTCAGGCTGTCAAAGACACGAAACACATCGACACCCGTCGCAGCGGCTTGCCGGACGAATTCTTGCACGACATTGTCAGGGTAATTGGTATAGCCGACCCCATTGGAGGCGCGCAAAAGCATCTGGGTCAGCACATTGGGCATCGCGGCACGCAGATCGCGCAGGCGCTGCCATGGGCATTCCTGCAAGAACCGGTAAGCCACATCGAAGGTCGCCCCACCCCAGCATTCAACGCTGAACAACTCTGGCAGGTTGGCGGCATAGGCCGGGGCGGCGCGCAGCATGTCGATCGAGCGCATGCGCGTTGCCAAAAGTGACTGATGCCCGTCGCGCATGGTGGTGTCGGTCAGCAAAAGCTGTTTCTGCGCCAGCATCCAATCGGCCACGGCCTTGGGGCCTTTCGCATCAAGCAGGTTTTTCGTGCCCGGCTTGGGCTCGCCAAGCTTTGCGGGCGGGCGCGGCAGCTTTAGATCGGCGGGCTTGGCGCGCCCCGCCGTCTCGGGATGCCCGTTCACGGTGATATCGGCGATATAGGTCAGAACCTTGGTGCCCCGGTCGCGCCGCTTGGTGAAGTTGAACAGGTCCGGCGTGGTGTCGATGAACGTGGTCGAATATTCGTTGTTCAGAAAGGTCGGATGCTTGAGCAGGTTTTCCACAAAGGCGATATTGGTGCTGACGCCCCGGATGCGAAATTCGCGCAAGGCCCGGTCCATCCGGGCAATCGCCGCCTCGGGGGTTTGCGCATGCGCGGTCACCTTGACCAGAAGGCTGTCGTAAAACCGCGTGATCACCCCGCCCGAATAGGCGGTGCCGCCATCAAGGCGGATGCCCATGCCGGTGGCGCTGCGATAGGCGGTGATGCGGCCATAATCGGGGATAAAGTTGTTTTGCGGGTCTTCTGTGGTAATCCGGGTCTGAAGCGCGTGACCGTTCAGGGTGATGTCATACTGGCTGGCCTTGCGGGTCGCCTCGGTCAGGGTCTTGCCTTCGGCAATCTTGATCTGGGCCTGCACGATGTCGATGCCGGTCACCTCTTCGGTGACGGTATGTTCGACCTGCACGCGCGGATTTACCTCAATGAAGAAGAACGCGCCGGTGTCCATATCCATAAGAAATTCGACCGTGCCCGCACATTCGTAATCAACGTGTTTGCAGATGCGATAGCCAAGCTGGCATATTTCTTCGCGCTGCGCCTCTGACAGGTACGGCGCGGGCGCGCGCTCGACCACCTTTTGGTTGCGGCGCTGCACCGAGCAGTCGCGCTCATAAAGGTGGTACATATTGCCGTGCTTGTCGCCCAGGATCTGAACCTCGACATGGCGCGCGCGCAGGATCATCTTTTCAAGATACCCCTCGCCATTGCCAAAGGCCGCCTCGGCCTCGCGCCGCCCCTCAAGCACTTTTTCCTCAAGCTCGTCTGGCCCGTTGATTGGCCGCATGCCGCGCCCGCCACCGCCCCAGCTTGCCTTGAGCATCAGGGGATAACCGACCTCGGCCGCCTGGGCGCGGACCTTGTCCATATCGTCGCCCAGCACCTCGGTCGCCGGAATGACCGGCACGCCGGCCTCAATTGCCACGCGGCGCGCGCTTGCCTTGTCGCCCAACTGGCGCATGGTTTTGGCCTTGGGACCAATAAAGGTAATGCCCGCCGCGTCGCAGGCATCGACGAATTCGGGGTTTTCCGACAGCAGGCCATAGCCGGGATGGATCGCATCGGCGCCGGATTGTTTGGCGACGCGGATGATCTCTTCAATCGACAGATAGGCGGCAACCGGTCCCATGCCTTCACCAATGCGATAGGCCTCATCGGCCTTGAAGCGGTGCAGGCTAAGTTTGTCTTCCTCGGCAAAGACAGCGACGGTGCGCTTGCCCAGTTCATTGGCGGCGCGCATGATGCGAATGGCGATTTCGCCCCGGTTCGCAATCAGGATTTTCTTGAAGTCAGCCATGGCCTGTCCCCCCGTTTGATCTTTTTTGGGGCTGCGGCGGGCGCTATGCCGCGATGCAGCGCTGTAATCTTGTAAGATTTGTGAAAGGTTTGCGCAATCCGGCATATTGGGTATTTCCCGGTTGGGGAAATTTCATGACCGGGCGGGTAGGGCGCCTTACCCGGTCGGGATCAGGCGGTCGCGCACCTCAAACAGGGTCTTCGTGCCCAACTGTCCCATGTTCGCGACAAGATCAGCGGCCAGAATATCGGCCAGATGCGCCGGCCCCTCGGCCCCAAGTGCGCCTAAGGCGAAATGCCAGCCGCGCCCCATCATCACGAAATCCGCCCCAAGGGCGATGGCGCGCAACACGTCCAACCCACCCTCGATGCCACCATCCATGATCACCGGAAGGCTGGTTGCGGCGCGCACCTCTGGCAGGGCCTCAATCGTGGCGGGGGCGGCGTCAAACTGTCGCCCCGCGTGGTTCGAGACCCAAAGCGCATCAACGCCCTCACCCTCAAGCGCGCGCGCATCATCGCCGTTCAGCACGCCCTTGACCACAATCGGGCCCTCCCATGCCTCGCGCAGCCAGCGCAGATAGTCCCAATCCGGCGAGGTGCGCAAAAGGTAGCCGGCGTGTTTGTTCGACGGCAAGCCCTTGGTCTCACCGGCATAATCATCAATCAACCGCATCCGGGGCATGCCCATCCGCGCCATGCCAAGCGCCCATGCCGGGCGCAGCGCCACCTGCGCCAAAAGGCGCGGCGTCAGCTTTGGCGGTTGCGTCAGGCCCGAACGCGCCTGACGTTCGCGTCGGCTTCCCACCGGCACATCGGCCGTGAGCACAAGCACACTAAACCCGGCAGCGCGCGCGCGGCGCAACAT
>CBDTZA010000268.1:0-3837 GCA_965364785.1 uncultured Roseovarius sp.
CCGGATGGCTTGTGCGGGTTGCGGATGTGCCGATGGCCTGGCGCCACTCGGCATTTGCCGTGGCGGCGGGCAAGGCCACCAGCGCGACGCTGTTTTCAGGGGTCACATTGGCCTCGACCTGCGCCGCATCGGTTTGCAGAACCTCACGCAGGCCTTGACGCTCGCCGGACAGAATCGGGTCTTTCTTGTTACAGGCCGTCAGGGCAAGGACCATTGCCAGCCCAAGGATCAATCCGTTGCGTTTCACTACTCTTGCCCTCACTTTTCGCCCCTTACCGCTCGCCGGGGCTTAATCCCCGTTGCGCGACCTGTCTTACTCAGTTGCCGACGCACCCAGTTGGTCGGTGAGCGGCATCTCGGGCGGCTCACCACCCAAGGCTACAATCACTTGTGTGGCGCGCCGACGCAAGCCCGCTGTCGCCTCGGCATCAGCGGCGATTTGCATCATCCGCTCAAGCGCTGCTGTCTTGTTGCCGGTCTCCAGATCAATCAGACCCAGTTGTTCTTCGGCCAAAAGCCGCACAAGACCGCCTGACGCCGCCAGTCCATCCATCAGGGTGCGGCGGGTATCAACGTCAAGCCCCGCACCGGCAAGCGCCACGGCCTTGAGCACGGCAATCTGGCGATAAACCGGATCGGTGCCCTCGCGCTCGGCCATCGCCAGCAAGCGCCTGGCGGCGTCCTGCGGGGCGTCGACCGAGGCCTCAGAGGCGGTCAGAAGATCAAGAACCGCCTGTGCCGAAGGGTTGGACACGCTGATATCGCTCAGGGCCTGCGCCCGCGCGTCGCGCTCTTCAAGGGCAAGGGCGGCAACAATTTCATCGCCAAGCGATTGCGCGGCATTGCGCTGCTGCACTTTTTGCCATTCAGTCCAGGCGGCCCCGCCAACCAGCAAAAGGATCGCCAGAACTGCGATCCAGCCATAGCGGCGCATATAGCCAAACAGACGGTCGCGACGAACCTCTTCTGTCACTTCTTCAATGAAACTGTCGGTATCGCTCACGCCCCGGACCCCCTGCATTTTTCCCCTCATAACGCGAAGCCCCGGCCCTGCCAAGGGGCGGCGGGTGTTCCGTTGAGCGACCAGCTTGCGAGAGGCTACATAAAAGTTTAATCTGAACCGGTCAGTTTAGCGTATGACGGGACATAATCCCTGCATGCGCCCTTGTCATGCGGCATGGCGGTCATGCCGTGTGATGCGCCCGGGTCGGAAAGTTGCAAGATGCGTATAGTTCCTATTTTGATTGCCATCGTGGTTTCTGCGTTGATCTATGCCTTTGTGTTCGAGCGCGAGCGCCTTGTCGCGCTGCTGCCCGCGCCTGCGTCAGAGACGAGCGAGACCGCAGGCGATACCACTGCGGCAACCGCACCCGCCAGCGAGCCAAGCAAGGTTGGCGTCGTCGCCATCCGCTCGCAGGCGCGGGTGATCGACAGCGCCGTGATCCTGCGCGGGCGCACCGAGGCCGACCGCCTGGTCGAGCTGCGCGCCGAAACATCCGGCCTTGTCATCTCAGAGCCGCTGCGCAAGGGCGCCTTTGTGGCTAGGGGTGATCTGCTCTGCCGCCTTGATCCGGCGGCACGCAACGCCACTCTGGCCGAGGCCCGCGCCCGGCTCGCCGAGGCGATGACCCGCGTACCCGAGGCCGAGGCCCGCACACTAGAGGCCCGCGCCCAGCTTGCCGAGGCCGAAATCAACGTCAATGCCGCCGAAAACCTTGAACGCGGCGGCTTTGCCTCGCAAACCCGCGTGGCGGCGACCCGCGCCGAGCTCAGCTCGGCCAAGGCGTCGGTGCAATCGGCCAGTTCGGGGCTTGAGGCGGCGCGCGCCGGTATCGAATCGGCCCGTGCCGCCATAAGTGGCGCCGAAAGCGAAATCGGGCGGCTTGAGATCACCGCGCCGTTTGAGGGCGTTTTGGAAACGGATACCGCCGAAATCGGCAGTCTTCTGCAACCCGGCGCGCTGTGTGCCACGGTGTTGCAACTTGATCCAATCACCCTTGTCGGCTTTGTCTCGGAAATGCAGGTCTCACGGGTCGAGCGCGGCGCCATGGCCACCGCGCGCCTTGCCTCGGGGCAGACGGTGGAGGGGCGTGTGACGTTCCTGTCGCGCGCCGCCGACAACACCACCCGCACCTTTCGCGTCGAGATCGAGGTGCCCAATCCTGACCTGACCCTGCGCGACGGCGAAACCGCCGAAATCATGATCAGCGCCGAGGGCAAGACCGCACATCTGTTGCCGCAATCGGCGCTGACGCTTGACGATGAGGGCACGCTTGGGGTGCGCCTTGTTGATGGTAATAGCCGCGCCCTGTTCACGCCCGTCACGCTGTTGCGCGACACGCCTCAGGGGGTCTGGATGACCGGCCTGCCCGAAAGCGCCGATGTGATCGTGATCGGGCAGGAATATGTCACCGATGGCGTGCCCGTGCGCCCCGCCTATCAGGAGCTTGGCCAATGACCGGCATCGTCGATTGGGCCGCCGCACGCGCGCGCATGGTGCTTGCCTTTATGGTGCTGTCGGTGCTTGCGGGCACGCTGGCCTATATCGGTCTGCCGAAAGAAGGCGAGCCGGATATCGAAATCCCGGCCCTGTTCGTGTCGGTGCCCTTCCCCGGTATTTCCGCTGAAGACAGCGAGAAATTGCTGGTCAAGGTCATGGAAACCGAGCTGAGCGATCTGGACGGCCTCAAGACCATGACCGGCACGGCGGCCGAAAACTATGGCGGCGTGGCGCTTGAGTTTGAATTTGGCTGGGACAAGACCAAGATCCTCGCCGATGTGCGCGATGCGATGGACACCGCCGAGGCCGACTTTCCCGATGGCGCCGAGAAATACACCCTGCGCGAGGTCAATTTCAGCGAATTCCCGATCATCATCGTCAACCTGAGCGGCCCCGTGCCCGAGCGCACCATGGCGCGGCTGGCCAAGGACCTTCAGGACACGCTTGAAGGGATGGAACCGGTGCTTGAGGCCGGCATCGCCGGCAATCGCGACGAGATGGTCGAGGTGGTGATTGATCCGCTGCGCCTTGAGGCCTATAACGTCACCGCGCTTGAGCTGATCAATGTGGTGCGCAACAACAATCAGCTTATTGCCGCCGGCGAGGTCGACAATGCGCAAGGCACGTTTTCGGTCAAGATCCCGTCCTCGTTTGAAGAAACCCGCGATATTTACCGGCTGCCGATCAAGACCAATGGCGACCGGGTGGTGCGGCTTGGCGATCTGGCAACGATCAACCTGACCTTTGAGGACCGCATCGGCACCGCGCGTTTCAATGGCGAAAATACGGTTGCCTTGCAGGTGGTCAAGCGCAAGGGCTTTAACATCATCGACACCGCCAATCTTGTCCGCGCAGAGGTGGCCAAGGCCTCGGCCCGCTGGCCCGACGAGGTGCGCGCGGCGGTGACGGTGGGCACCTCGAACGATCAGTCGCGCACCGTCGCCTCTATGGTAAGCCAGCTTGAAGGCTCGGTTCTGACGGCGATTGCCCTGGTGATGATCGTCATTCTGGCCACGCTTGGCATCCGCCCTGCCCTGTTGGTCGGGTTTGCGATCCCGACCTCGTTCCTGCTCTGCTTTGCGCTTTTGGCGGTCATGGGCGTGGCGGTTTCCAACATCGTGATGTTCGGTCTCATTCTGGCGGTGGGCATGCTTGTCGATGGGGCCATCGTGGTGGTCGAATACGCCGACAAGCGGATTGATGAGGGGATCGGCCCGATGCATGCCTATGTCGGGGCGGCCAAGCGGATGTTCTGGCCTGTGGTCAGCTCGACCGCGACCACGCTTTGCGCCTTCCTGCCAATGCTGTTCTGGCCGGGCCTGCCGGGTCAGTTCATG
>CBDTZA010000269.1:0-3831 GCA_965364785.1 uncultured Roseovarius sp.
ATGTACAGTTCTGGCCGATCGCGGGCAGGATTGCGACCTGATCTTCATCAGCCCGCAAGAGGGTTTTTTTGTCGCCATCAAGGTCTCGCTTCTGGGCGGGTTCTTTCTTGCCTTTCCCTATATCGCCAACCAGATGTGGCGGTTTGTGGCACCGGGCCTTTATAAATCCGAAAAAGGCGCGTTCCTGCCGTTTCTGGTGGCCTCGCCGTTTATGTTTATCCTTGGCGCGTCTTTCGCGTTTTACGTGGTTACGCCGCTGGCTTATGACTTTTTCCTTGGGTTTCAGCAGTTTGGCGGCGACGGCGAAGCCGTTGAAGGCGTCAAGGGCGCCGCGCCGCTGTCGGTCGTATTCCAAGGCTCTGCTCAGGAATATCTGAACCTGACGATCAAGTTTATCGTGGCCTTTGGTCTGTGCTTTCAGCTTCCGGTCCTGTTGACGCTGATGGGCAAGGCCGGGCTGGTGAGTGCCGTCGGGCTGCGCAGCGTGCGCAAATATGCCGTGATCGCGATCCTGATCCTGGCCGCCCTGGTGACCCCGCCTGATGTTATTACGCAAGTGATCCTGTTTATTGTTGTCTATGGTCTTTATGAAATCTCGATCCAGCTTGTCGGGCGGGTTGAACGCAAGCGCGAGGCAGAATTGCGCGCGCAGGGCCTCTGGGTGGATGACGATGAAGACGAGGACGAGGATTTGGACCTTGATGATCCGCTGGCCGATGTGATGGCCGGGGATAAGGACGACAAAGGCAAAAGCTGAATGATCACCGACCCGATGGAACGCATCGCCGCCGCGCTGGAACGGATCAGCCCGGCGCCGATGGAGACCCCCGATTTTGTCGGCGCTGATGCCTTTGTGTGGCATGTAGCGCCGGATCGCCTAGTGGCGGTGCCACAGGTCAATCGGGTCGAGATGCAGCTTTTGATCGGCGTGAATCGCGCCCGCGATACATTGCTTGAGAACACGCTTCAGTTTGCCCGTGGCCTGTCGGCCAACAACGCGCTGTTGTGGGGCGCGCGCGGGATGGGGAAATCCAGCCTTGTAAAGGCGGTACATGCCGCTGTTCTGGCGCAGGGTCTGGGGCTTAAGATCGTGGAATTGCAGCGCGAGGATCTGCCCTCGGTCAGCCGCCTTCTGGCGGTGTTGCGCGACAGCGACGAGCGGTTTGTGTTGTTTTGCGATGACCTGTCGTTCAGCCATGATGACCAGCATTACAAATCCCTCAAGGCGGTGCTGGATGGCGGGATTGAGGGGCGGCCCGAGAATGTGGTGTTTTACGCCACCTCGAACCGCCGCCACCTGATGCCGCGCGACATGATCGAGAATGAGCGTTCGTCTGGCATAAATCCTTCAGAGGCGGTTGAAGAGAAGGTGTCACTCTCGGATCGGTTCGGGCTTTGGCTTGGGTTCCACGCTTGTGATCAGGACCAGTATCTGGCGATGATCCGCGGCTATTGCGATGCCCATGGAGTCGAGATTGATGACGCCACCCTGCGCGCTGAGGCGATTGAGTGGCAGGCGACGCGCGGGGCGCGCTCGGGGCGGGTGGCCTGGCAGTATTTCACCGATCTCGCCGGGCGGCGCGGGATTGCCGTCTAGGGCCTGTCGCGGTTTTTCAAAACAGAGCGGCCGGAGGGCCGCGCAGTTGGGTTTGCGTTCAGGCCACGCAGGCCTTGGGGGGCTAGCCCCCAAACCCCCGGATATTTAGAGCCAGAAGAAGCCGCATGTTAGTTTGCATGAAAAAGGGCGCCGATAAGGGCGCCCTTTTTCATGTGTGATGCAGTGTCGTATTTAGCCGTTGATCGAGGCCTTGTGGATGGCGTCGATCGCCTCGGCGATGGCGGCGTCAAATTCGGCGTCGCTTTGCTTGGCCGAGAGGCCTTCGGTCAGCGCGCGGCTAAAGCTTGCGATGATGCCGGTGTTTTGCGCAAGGCGCGCGTTTGC
The DNA here is from genome assembly GCA_965364785.1 of uncultured Roseovarius sp. GTDB lineage: Bacteria > Pseudomonadota > Alphaproteobacteria > Rhodobacterales > Rhodobacteraceae > Roseovarius. Next base: position 1,943 of record CBDTZA010000269.1, read on the forward strand.
CACGTCGCGGTTATAGCCGCCCGACAGGGCAACAACGCGCAGCACGCGCGGGTGGTTGACCAGCGGCGCGTAGAAGTTGGCGGTCTCTGGCAGGGTGAGTTTGAGCATGACCTGTTGATCGGCAGGCAGGGCGTCAAGATGCGAGAGCAGGGCGCGCATCAGGAGGGCTTCGGCCTCGGCTTTGTCTTTGATCGAGATGGTCACTTCGGGTTCGATGATCGGCATCAGCCCATGGTCGAGGATCTGTTTGGCGACCTCGAATTGCTGGGCCACGACCGCCCCGATGCCTGAAGGAGAGGCGGCATCGATGACCGAGCGCATCTTGGTGCCGAAAATACCGGCCGCACTTGCGCGCGAGAGCAGGTCATCGAGATCGGGCATCGGTTTCATCAGCTTCACGCCGTCGGCGGCATCGGCCAGCCCTTTGTCGACCTTGAGAAACGGCACGACGCCGCGTTCTTCCCAGAGGTAACGCGCCGCAGGTTTGCCACCGATGTCGCGGTCCATGGTCATCTCGAAGAGGATCGCGCCCAGCACCTTGTCGCCGTTGAAGGCCGGGGCCTGGGCGATGCGAGAGCGCATGGCGTGGACCAGGCCGAACATTTCATCCTCAGAGCCATAGGCGCTTTCCTCGATCCCGTAGAGGGCAAGTGCCTTGGGGGTTGATCCGCCCGACTGGTCGAGGGCCGCGATGAAGCCCTGACCGCTGCGAATCTTGTCTGTCTGTCTGGTTTTCGTCATGTCGCTATATCCGCCGATTGCCTGTTTTGGGTTTCTGCCCCGGTTCTAGGCGTGGGCGCTCCGGGTTGCAATTGTGGTGGCGCTAACGGAGGGGATTTGCCGTATTGGCACCCTACCATTTGCCCCTACCATTTGCCCATGACCCTGGCTGTGACCCAGGTGATCAGGCGGCGCGGCAAGAGGCGTGGGGTGAAGGCAAAGAGGTTGTTCATCGCGCCAGTTACGAGCGTCACGCGACCGGCCAGCATGGCACGCCAGGCGGCGCGGGCCACGGCGGGGGCAGAGGCAGGTTTGCCGAATTTCAACAGACCGATGCCGCGCATGTCGGCGGCGTCAAAAAAGGCGGTTTCGGTCGCGCCGGGGCAGATCGCGGTGACGGTGACACCTGTGCCGCGAAGCTCCTCGGCCACAGCCTCGGACAGGGAAAGCACATAGGCCTTGGTGGCGTGATAAACTGCCATATTGGGGCCGGGCATGAAGGCGGCGGTGGAGGCCAGATTCATGATCCGGCCACCGCCCTGAGCGGTCATATGTGGAATCGCCTGTTTCATCAGGTAGCTGAGGGCGGTCACATTGACCTGAAGCGTGGCAAGCTCACGCGGCCAGTTTTGCGGGGTGGCGTAAGCGCCTTGCTGACCCAGACCGGCGTTGTTGATCAGCACGTCGATATGGCGGTCGCGGGTGGCATCCTGCCAGAGGGTTTCGACTTGCGCGAGATCGGAAAGGTCGGCGGGCAGGATCACGATCTCGCCTGCATGGTCGCGAAGTTCACGGGCGAGGGCGGCGAGTTTGTCAGCCGAGCGCGCCGTCAGGATCAGGTTGCGGCCTTCAGCGGCGGCGAGGCGGGCAAACTCGGCCCCAAGGCCAAGCGACGCACCGGTGATGAGGGTAAAGGTTTTCATGCGGGCAGGCTGACCCCAAGTGGGCGCGCGCGTCAAGCCTCGGTTGGTGTTTCTCAGGCTGGCGTTCATCAGGGGCTTTGCCCCTCGCGCTGAATTTCAGGGAAATTCAGTGCTCACCCCAGGATATTTTTGGCCAAAAGAAACCGGGCCAAAAGAAACCGGGCCAGAAGAAACATGGACCGGGCGGTTAACTGGCTTTGAGGGCGGCGACGCCGGGGAGGTCTTTGCCTTCCATCCATTCAAGGA